>JAGOQT010000161.1 GCA_018007255.1 Phycisphaerae bacterium
GGCCAGGACACTGAACCTGCTGGGGGGCGAGCCTGCGGTGCACGTCGACCCGCGCCAACAGCTCCACGATCCCGTGCACACTGACCGCAGGCTCGCCCCCCAGCAGGTTCAGTGTCCTGGCCCCCTGGCGCCTCCTCTGCTCGATCACGGCCGCCAATCCTCGGAGGTCCATGGGGCGGGCGGCCTCAGGCTCCAGGTTCCACTCCTGCACGGAGCAGAACGCGCACCCCAGGTTGCACCCCGCAAAGTAGACCTGGTGGGACGGGTTCAGGGGCGACTCCTCGTAGTCGATGACCATCTCGCGGAACCACCGAACGGTCGCATCCAGGCCGCAGACGCCCTTGCGGCCGCCGAGCCGGTCCACGCCACACTGCCTGGGGCAGAGTCGACACGACCGCAGGCCCTCGCGGAGGGCTTGGGCCCGGCCCAGGGCCTGGGTGTGGGCCTCTTCCTTCATGGCTAGTCCACGTCCACGAAGCTGCCCGGTCTGTAGTCCGTTTGCCGTGCCCTCGGCGTGCGGGCCCGCTGGGCACCCCTCCACACCAGCTTGATGTACACAAAGGCCACCAGTGCGCCCAGGACCCAGATCAGGTTGATGGGGGGAAACAGGCAGAAGACCGCCCCGATCCCGATCAGGATCCAGGCCAGGACGCGGGCCTCGACCGTGGTCAGGAAGAAGTAGAACCGCTGGCCCCGAAACAGCAGGCCCAATGCACCGAACAGACCGAAACAGCCTGCTGCAGACCCGGCACCCAGGTAGCGGCCGGCCCCCGCCAGGCAGACCAGGACCCACACAAGGCCCGTGACCAGACAGGTCACCATCCACAGGGCCAGGAACGATCGGGTCCGCCAGTGCCGCTCCACTGCGCTGCCCACGGTCAGGACGATCAGGCCGTTCAGCACGAACGTCCAAGGGCATGTATGGACGATCCAATAGGTCGCCAACTGCCAGACCATCCCATGGATCACCTTCTGTGGATTCAGGGCCAGCCATTCCTGGACAAACGGCCCTGCAAAAGAGCTCAGGACCAGACCTGCAAACATCGCGATCAGGATGGCAACGACCCCTGGCGTGAACAGCTGCTTGGGGGTGGGGAGGACCTCCTCTATCCGCTCGTGTCCGTTCATACGCCTTGTCCCGTGTCCTAGATCGAAGACCCCTGAACCGGCGAAGCGCAACCGACAAGTGCATTGTACCCCACTGCCGATGCAGGTCAATCGGTGTTTCGCCGGGGCCCGGTTGTACCGCACCCGGCCGCGTGGTAGGATCCGGAGATCGGGCACCCGGCCTGTCGGCCGGACCGTCGCGGGAGACCAGGCCATGATGAGGCTCCACTGCCCGGCATGCGGCCGCGCCCTGCAGGTCCAGGAGGCCCTTGCAGGCAAGAGGGGACGGTGTCCCCGGTGCAAGGCGACCATCCTGATCCCGGACCCTGCCCCGCCCTGTCCCCAGTCCCCACCCACGCAGGCTGAGGAGATGGGCCTGCCTGAACGCCAGATGCGGCTCAAGGAACGGCCGCCGGACGGCCCAAGCCTGGAGGCCTCGCCCCCTGCCTGGGCTGTGCCCGAGCCGGCTGCGCCCGCACCCGCCGGGCCCAAGGGTCTGCGCAGGCACCCTTGGCCCCTGGACGTCCTGTTGTATCCAACGAGCGTGTCGGCCATGGTGAACCTGGCGGTCTTCGGGTTTCTCCTCCTGCTGGACAACCTGGTGGCCCGAGTCGGTGTGCCCTATGGCCAAGGCCTGCGCGTCGGGTATGGCGGGCTCACCCTGCTGTATGTGATCTACTATCTGACGGATTGCGTGCGGGACAGCGCGGACGGAGGCACCCGTGCGCCGGACAACCTGACCAGCATGCCGGACTTCAAGGGCGCGCTGGCCCAGGTCCAGGACATCCTGGTCACGATCCTGGTCTTTGCCCTTCCGGCAGGGTTGGCCTACCTGATCCGGCGGAGGATCGATCCGGTGTTCTGGACCGCGGTGGCGTGCAGCGCGTTCGTCCTGCCCATGGCCCTGCTGAGCGTGATCCTGTTCGACTCCCTGTCCGGCCTGAACCCCAAGACCTGGCTCGTCTCGATCGGCCGGGTGTTCCTCCCCTACCTGGGACTGGTCCTGGTCCTGGCCTCGATGATCGCCCTCATGGCAGGGGTGGTGCAGATCCTGCCATGGACCCTGATCGGGTTCCTGTTCTCCTCCCTGACGGTCCTGTACGCCGCCATGATCGCGGCCCACATCCTGGGCCGATTCTACTTCAGGTACGACAAGTCGATCGGGTGGGGCATATAGCACAGGAGAACGCAGAACGCAGAACGCAGAACTCAGAATGCAGGAAGCCGGAATTCAGAGCAAGGGGCGAGAGAATAGTCAGTCTCTCTTCACTTCCGGCTTCCGGATTCTGGATTCGGGCTTCTCCTATCCCAGGTCAAACCTTCGACACCCATGGATACGATTGCTAGGACTGCACGGTCTGCGTGATCTGTTTGGCCAGGTCGTCCAACAGGGCCTTGACCTTGGGATCCGCGTCCCTGGCCTCGGAGATCTTCGCGCACGCGTGCATGACCGTGGTGTGGTCCCGCCCCCCCAGGTGGCCGCCGATCTCCTCCAGGCTGTGCCGGGTCATGTTCCTGGCCAGGTACATGCAGATCTGCCTGGGCTCGGTGATGCTCTGGCTCCGCCGCTTGCTCTGCACGTCCGCCAGGCGGACGCCGAAGTGGCGGGTGACCACGTCGATGATGTCCGTGATCGTGACGGTCCGCGTGGCCAGCCGGATCTGCCCCTCCAGGGCCTGCTGGGCCAGCTCCAGGCGGATCGCCTTATGCTCGGTCAGGGCCAGGGCGTGGATCGTGGTCAGGGCCCCTTCCAGCTCCCGGATGTTGGCCTGGACGTGCCGCGCGACGTACTCCGCGACCTCGTCGGGGATCTCCACGCCGCGGAGATGGGCCTTCTTCTTGAGGATCGCCACGCGGGTCTCGAAGCTCGGGGGGTCGATCCGGGCGACCAGGCCCCAGTTCAGGCGGCTGACCAGCCGGGACTCGATGGAGGGGATCTCTCCGGGGGGCTTGTCCGCGCTGAGGATGACCTGCTTGCCGTTGTTGTACAGGGCGTTGAAGGTGTGGAAGAACTCCTCCTGGCTGTGCTCGCGGTCGCTCAGGAACTGGACGTCGTCGATGACCAGCACGTCCGCGCCGCGGAACTGGCCCTGGAACGCGGCCATGTCCCCCGCCTCGATCGCGCGGATGAACCGGTTCACAAAGTCCTCGCACGTGAGCAGCTCGATCACCGCACCGCCCGCCATCTGCCGGACCTGGTGACACACGGCATGGAGCAGGTGGGTCTTGCCCAGCCCGGAGGCGCCGTACAGAAACAGGGGGTTGTACGTGGTGCCCGGGGCCTGGCTGATCGCCACGCAACTGGCGTGGGCCAGGCGGTTGCTGGGCCCGACCACGAAGTGGTCGAACGTATAGTCCGGATGGAGCCTCGGACCCAGGGTGGTCGCCGACTCCCCGGAGGGCCTTGCAGCCCCCGGGCCGGCCAACTGGAAGTCCACGACCACCAGGTGGCCGGTGGCCTGCTGGGCCGCGCGGGTGAAGGCCTCCTTGCAGTGGTCCTCCAGGTACTCCAACTTGGCCTCGTCCGGACAGCCGATCCCCAGGGAGCCGCCGTCCAGGTGAAGCACGGTCAGGTCATCGAACCACCTACGGGTGTGCGCAGGGTCCAGGGTCCGGACTCGGTCCAACACCCGACCCAAGAGGATATCCACCTCTCTCGCTGCCAAGACCCGCTCCTTGCTTCGTGTCACCGCACGCCGCCGCCCGGGCCCCACCGGCGGCCCTGTGGTCCGGTCCGGGCTCCGGGTCACCCACACAAGACCACCCGGCGTCTTCACTCGGCCGAGACTCTAGCCCTGCATCCCTCCCCTGTCAAAGGAAAACAGGACCTCCGGGCTGGCCCATAGAGAAAGGGCTGGCAGGATCCTCCACCGCCAGCCCTTGCATCTCAGCCGCATACCCCAACGCCTGGGCCGCTTGACCTCTCGGCGGTCCGCCCGGAGCTCATCCGGCCGGCCCGCGGAGCACCGGTGCACAGGTCAAGGTGCTGTGCGAACCAGGCGGATGTCGTCGATGTACAGCTTGCCCTGACCGGAGGAGACGCCGATCGTCAAGGTCCCGACGGCGCCGAGGTTCGCCCCGGCCGGCAGCGAGATGTCCCACTGCTTCCACTCGGCCGCAGTGAGGTCGGCCGTACTGCCGCTGTACGAGACCTTGGTCCCGTTGATCTTCACGTAGAGCTCGCCGGCCGCATTGCCCGATTCGCCGCGGAAGAACAGGACCAGGGTCGTGATGCCGCCCTGGGTCCAGTCCTGCGCGACACTGAAGGTCCGGGTGGTCTCCGAAAGCCCGTTGTAGCCAAGCGGCATGGACTGCCCGCCGCTGTGGACCACGGTCCGCTCCGCGTACGGAGGACCGTTGTTCCCCACCAACGAGCCCGTGCCGTTGCCGCTTCCGCCGCTCGGGAAGAACGTATCGGACGAGAAGCCCGCACCGTCGATCCAGGCCTGGAAGACCCGGTTCGGGGACGCATCGCTGTAGCTCTCGAAGTCGTCCACGAGCTGGTAGGGCGACGTGGAGAAGCTCCAGACCTTGCCCTCCCAGGCGCTGGGGGTCTCGGCCTGGTTGACCTCGACCACCTTCCAGTAGTAGGTGGCGCCCAGTTGCAGGTGCACGGGTGCGTACAAGGCCTCGCTCACGGTGGCCACGGGGACGGTGCTGTCCTCCACGGCCTGCAGGTCCGTGCCCAGATGAATCTCGTGGGAGGCCGCATCCCGGCCCGGTCTCCAGGCCAGAGTCGCGTCGAGAGGCACGGCCGCGGCCCCGGTGGCGGGCTTGGGGTCCTGGGCGGAGACAGGAATGGAGAAGAACCGCACCTCGCTCAGACCGTACTGGCCGCTGTTGCCCCAACCGCGGGTACAGGTGATCCGGACGAACCTCGCGGCGACGCCGCCGAACTCCACCGTGGTGTTGTGCACGTAGTCGGCCGCACCGGGGGCCTGGGCGAACTCAGGGACATCCGCCAGCGCAGTCCAGGTCACGCCGTCCGTGGAATGCTCGACCGTCGCGGTCTTCACACCCAGACCCACAAGCCACTCCAAGGCGTTGTTCGAGTTCCAGACCCACATCTGGTGCAGCTTGTAGAGGGTGTCGAACTCATACTGAATCCAGGCCGGCCCCTCGCTCGCCGGACCGCTGGTCCACATGGCCGCAGCCGTGGTGTCATGCCCATCCAGGTCGTCGAGACCCGATCCGTCCGCCGTCTTCTCCGGCCCCGAGGTGGCATTCGCCGAACCGGAGGCCGTGGCGATCACGCAGCCCGTCGGGATCGCGCGAGAATACGGCTCCACCGTGAAACTCCAGAGATCGCCTTCCATGATCGTATGATCCGGAGTCGCGTTGACTTCATCCACTCTCCAGAAGTAGGTCCGGCCGAACTCGAGAGGACCGGGGTCATACGAGTTGGCATCCGATCCGGAGACCGCTGCGGCCGTGCCGCTCTCGACGGCGACCCTGTCCTCGCTGAAGTACACCGTGTGCGTGCCCGGATGCTCTCCCGGGCTCCAGGACAGCATGAGGTTGCGGTGCAGGACGTCCGAGGCGCCATTGCCCGGACTCGGCTTCGAGGCCGTTGCCGAGTCTGCACTGCGAACCTGGGCATTCCTTTGGATCTGCTCCGGAGTCAAGACGCCGTCGTGAATCCGGACCTGAGCGATCGCGCCGGAGAAGGCCTTCTCGCCCACCGCCGGGGAATCATCGCTGTTGTTCTGGCAGCCGATTCGAATGGTGTTTCCGGCATGGGTATTCAGGAAGACGGCTCTCTCGTTGTTCAGTTCGCCGTTGACGTAAAGACGGACCGTGGAACCGTCGTACGTGTACACCAGATACTGCCAGGTCTCCAGAGCCGGATAGCCGCCGGTGCCCCCGCTCGCGTTGTCGAATCCTTTCCAGGCCATATCGGCGTCGTCACCCCAATGGCCGGCCGCGCCGAAGTCCTTCCAGCCGTAGTTGAAGTTCATGTTCGTGCCATCGGGCCCACCTCGGTGGCTCCAGCACACCATGCACTCCTCCTTGGATTCGCCGATGTTGTAGGCCCAGACCTCAATGGACCGCGTGCCGTTGCCGACAATCCCCGGAGGGCTGGCAGGCCCTACGAAGTAGCTGGTCCCGTCCAGGCTGACCACATCTTCCCAGTCACCGACCGTGGCGACAACCGGATTGCCGCCTGCCGTGAACACACCGCCCAGCGAGCCCCGGTTGGGCCACTCAGCCACGGCACCGGCGGCGAGGTCCTCCGACCGCAGATCGACGAGCAGATCTTCAGCCACTTCAAACCCTGCGGCATTCACCTGCTGGGCCGTCACGCCCAGCAGACAGACCATCCACGCCATACTCCATCTCAACCAGGAGGACCCTTTCTTCCTCTGCTTCACAGCACAGCTCCCTTTCATGCAACGATGTCACCGTTTCCCGAAACATCCGCCGAATCAGGGGTTCACCGCCGGAGCGGTACGAACCAGGCGGATGTCGTCGATGTACAGCTTGCCCTGGCCGGAGGAGACGCCGATCGTCAAGGTCCCGACGGCGCCGAGGTTCGCCCCGGCCGGCAGCGCGATACTACACTGCTTCCACTCGGCCGCGGCGAGGTCGGCCGTACTGCCGCTGTACGAGACCTTGGCCCCGTTGATCTTCACATAGAGCTCGCCGGCCCCATTGCCTGATTCGCCGCGGAAGAACAGGATTAGAGTCGTGATGCCGCCCTGGGTCCAGTCCTGCGCGACACTGAAGGTCCGGGTGGTCTCCGACAGGCCGTCGTAGGTGAGCGGCATGGACTGCCAGCCGCCGTGCACCACGGCCCGCTCGGCGTACGGAGGATCGTTGTTCCCCACCAACGAGCCCGTGCCGTTGCCGCTGCCGCCGCTCGGGAAGAACTCGTCGGCTGAGAAGCCTGCGCCGTCGATCCAGGACTGGAAGATCCGGTTCGGGGACGCGCCGGTGTAGCTCTCGAAGTCGTCGACCACTTGATAGGCGGACGTGGAGAAGCTCCAGACCTTGCCCTCCCAGGCGCTGGGGGTCTCGGCCTGGTTGACCTCGACCACCTTCCAGTAGTAGGTCGTATCCAGTTGCAGGTTCACCGGCGCGTACAGGGCCTCGCTCACCGTGGCCACAGGAACCGTGCCGTCCTCCACCGCCTGCAGGTCCGTGCCCAGATGGACCTCGTGGGAGGCCGCTTCCCGTCCGGCGGTCCAACTCAGGGTCGCGTCCAGGGCAACCCCCTTTGCGCCCGTGGCGGGCTTGGGATCGCGGGCCAAGACGGGGACGTAGTAGAACCGCACCTCGCTCAGACCGTACTGCCCTCCGCCTCCCCATGTACTCGTGCACGTGATCCGCACGAACCGGGCGGCTACGCCGCCGAAGTCCACTGTGGTGTTGTGCGCGTAGCCGGCGGCACCGGGGGCCCGGGCGAACTCAGGGACACCCGCCAGCGCTGTCCAGGTCACGCCGTCCGTGGAGTACTCGATCGTCGCGGTCTTCACGCCCAGGCCCACGAGGAACTCCAGCTCGTTGTTCGAGTTCCAGACCCACATCTCATCCAGCTTGTAGACGGTGTCGAACTCATACTGAATCCAGACCGGAGGCACCTGGCCGGCGCCGCTCATCCACATGTTGCCCAGCGCCGTGTCATGCTCGTCCAGGGCATTGAGACCGGAACCGTCCGCGGTCTTCTGCGGCCCCGACTCGTCACTGGACGAACTGGAGGCCGTGGCCACCACGCCCCGCACTGCGAAGGAGGAAGGTTCCGCGGAGGCCTGGCCTTCCAGCGCGCCGATGTCGTACGCCGGGCCGACCGGACGGGCCGTGCTGGCGAAGTCGTCCACGACGGAGGCCAACGCCTTTCCGGCATTCTCTGCCGGCGAACCCGCGTTCAGGTGGTAATCCCCGTTCTCCGCGTCGGCGAACTGCGGATCGCCGGACAGGTTGCCGTTGGCGCCGAGGATCTTGGCACCGGCCGGGTCAAGGGGATCCAGGTCCGAGTTGGAGAAGAACAGGTTGTTCTCGATCGTCGTGGCGTCGTTGTAGCCGGCCCCATAGCTGAAGAGGGCAGAGACGGCGCCGCCGCCCGCGATCGTGTTGTTAGCGACAATGCAGTTGACGAACGACTTGGCCGCAACGGCATCGCTGCTGTCGGCGATGCTGAACATGTATCCGTCCGGGTTGTTGTTTCCCACAAACGTGCAGTTGTAGATGAGGGCCCGCCTGTCCGCGATCCGGATCAGGTAGTTGCTGGGCGCGGTTCCGGAGGGGATGTCCACATCCACCCCGTTGTTGGCGAAGATGCAGTTCACGATCTCCAACTGGCTGACCCCGTCCCCGTCGTCGATGGTCGCCGCGTTGCTCCTGGCGCCGCACTGGGTGAACAGACAGCGGTAGAACCTCACGTTGTTGCCGCTGCCGGCATTCCGCATCCGGATTGCGCCGCCGCCCCCGACCGCGGTGCAGCGGTCAAAGACACAGTCTTCAAAGAGGACCGTCGAGCCGTCCCGAATGCACACGGCGCCGCCTTCGCGCGCGGGCCCGGTCTCCACGCCCCCTTCAAACTTCGTGGCACAGCGGGAGAACGTAACGCCACGAAAGACGCCGTTGCTGCCGCTTCGAACGTAGACCGCCCCGCCGTTCTCCGTGTCATCGTATTCGCCCGTGGTGGAGTTCTGGATGACCAGGTTCTGGATGGTCCATCCCGCAACCCCCCCGATGTAGAACGTGCCCCTCTGGTCCAACTGGGACCGCCCCCCCATGTCGATGACGGTCGGGGTCTGCAAGGGATCGGACGTGGTGAAGGTACTGTCATAGCCGCCGATGAGCGTCTGCCCGCTGCGGATGCTCGTGTAGGGCGTCTCCGAGGTGTAGGTGCCACCCGCCACCAGGATGGTGGGATCCGCGACTGCGAGCCGCAAGGCCTCGGTGATCGTCTTGAACGGGGCAGCCATGGAGC
>JAGOQT010000162.1 GCA_018007255.1 Phycisphaerae bacterium
CGCGCCAGCCGTCCTGCCTCTCCCGGTCGGTCAGGGTGTTGAGCGGGGCGGCGTCTCCGCCCACCTCCCTGATCCTGAGGTTGCGCCAGAGGACCCGCGTGCCCTCCTTGGATCGGTCACTGCCGATGCTGTGTACCTGCAGGGCGATGAATCCCTTCAGGGTCATGGAGTCCCGGATGGCCGCGCACGGGGTCCCGTTGAGCCAGGTCTTGACGGAGTCCCCGATGGCCTCGACCCGCACGTGGTTCCAGTCCCCCGGTCTGAAGATCCGCATCCCGAGCTCGCTGAAGGCCCTTCCCTGCGGACCCTGCTCCCCGTCACTCGGGAAGAGCCAACCCCGCCGGGCCTCGTCGTAGAGGCCTGCGCTCCACATGCGTTTGCGAGGGACGTCCGGATCGATCTCCACCTGGAGCCCGTGTACGCGGCCCGCGGGGATCCGGATCGTCTTGCCCTGCCACTGCACCTGCTTGGCCGTGTCGAAGCACTCGCTGCGGATCTGGACGCCGGAGTTCAGCCTGGGGTCCACCTTGAACTCGTACTCCAGGATGAAGTCACCGTAGGCCTTCTCCGTGCACAAGAAGGTGTTCTCCGTGTTGCACACGCTGCTGCCTGTCACCACCCCATCCTGCAGTGCATAGGTTGCCTGGCCGCCCCTCCGGACCCAGCCGTCCAGGGTCCGCCCCTGCAGGAGATCCGTCCAAGGCCCCTCCTCGGCCGCCTCCACGACCCGCACGCCCCAGCTCCACATGAGCAGGGCCGTGAAAAGAAACAGACCTTCCCGGATCGTAAAACCGTTTCGCATCGTGCTCTGGGTCTTCATCGTCACCTCGGACTCGTTGTGCACCAGCCTGCGGGGATTGCGATCGGGGGTCGACCCCGGTGTCCAGGACCTCCTGGACACTCTGCCACGTTAACGGGGCCGCCCGGGCCCGTCAAGGCCCGTCCTCGTCCTGTGGGACCGGCCCGGGACTTGGACCCATGTGTGCTCCGCAAACCTGCCGTGTCAGCGGTCGCCGGCCAGGTACCGGACCTCGCCCACGGACAGGGCGCGGTCGTAGATGTGGAACTCGTCCAGCACGCCCCCGAAGTACCCGTCTACCTCGAACTGCGAGCGGCCCAGCCAGTTCTGCGTGGTTGCACCCAGGTCCTTGGGCAAGGTGGCGGTGGGACCGTTGGCCACAACCTCGCCGTCCAACCAGAGCTGCATGGTCTTGGCCTGCCCTTCGATCGCCACGGCCACGTGGTGCCAGTCGCCGGGCAGGGTCCCCGGCGCATCCACAGAGGACTCCCCCGCACTGGCGGTCGTGCGGATGGCGAACCGCATGGTCCCGGAGGTGCCCTGGCGCGGCGTCAGGAACATGTAGGCCGTGGTCCCTGTGCCGAAGTCGAAGATCCGCTGCCAGGAGCCGGTGCTCGCAGGGTCGAAGCGGACCCACGTTGCCACGGTCGCACTGGTCAGGCCGCTGACCGCGGTGCCGATCGGCAGGGCCACGTGGTCGTCGATCCCGTTGAACTGCACGGCCCTTCCCAGACCGGGTTGGGAGTCCACGAACACGGGATTGCCCCCTGGGGCGCCGTGGCGGCTGTGGCCGGAATGGTCCTGCAAGTCGCCCTCAAACGGGTAGCGGGCCACAAGCACTTCGGCCCCCGGGTCCACCGGCACCGGGATCTCGGGGGCCGCCCGATAGAGGCGGATGTCGTCTATGAAGATCCGGCCCCTTGCCGAGCCGGACACCCCGATCGTCAGGGTCTGGACTGCGTGCAGGCCGGGCACAGAGGTCAGATCCACATTCCACTGCCTCCACAGGGGCCGGGCCAGTGCGCCCGGGTCCCCGGTGTAGGGGATCCGGCGTTGGTTGACCTTGATATACAGCTGCCCTGCGCCATTGGCCGGGTCTCCGCGGAAGAACAGGACCAGGGTTTGGACCCCGCCCTGGGTCCAGTCCTGTGCGGATTCGAAGGCCCGCATGGCCTCGGACTCGCCGTCATAGGCCAGGGGCATGGACTGCTGGCCCGAGTGCACGGCGGTCCTCTCGGCATACGGCGCGTCGTCGTGACCCACAACGGAGCCCGTGCCGTTGCCGGCAAAGGCAGGTACGCCGCACTCGGCATTCTCGCTGTTGGCTGCCCCGCTCTGCCAGGTGTAGTAGATCCGGCTGCACCGGTCGTTGTAGGACTCGAAGTCGTCCACCACCCTATGGGGTGCGGTGGAGAAGCCCCACACCTGCCCGGCCCAGACCTGCGGCGAGGCGGCCTCGTTGACCTCGTCGATCCTCCAGACATAGGTCCGGTCGTACTCCGCGCCCAAGGCGGCCAGGGGCACCTGTCGCTCGGCTACGGTCTTGGACAGGGCCAGGGCGTTGGGCTCGGTGCCGAACCAGACCTCGTGCGAGGCCGCATCACGGCCCGGGCGCCAGCGGAGCAGACCGAGGGGCGAGACCCCTGCTGCCCCATCCGGGGGTTCGGATCCATAGGCCCTGCCCGGGATGTGGAAGAAGCGGACCTCGGCCAGGCCGCACTCGGCAGTCCAGCCCTCGCTCCAGTTGCTCAAGATCGTCAGCCTCACGTGCCTGGCCAGGACACCGCCGAAGTCCACTGTGGTGTTGTGCACGTAGTTGGGCTCTCCCGTGGCCTGGGCGAACTCGGGGACGTTGGGCAGGGCCGTCCACGTGGTCCCGTCGATCGAGGTCTCGATGGCCACCTCCCTGGCCCCGTACCCCAAGATCACCTCGATGTCCTGATTCGAGTTCCAGACGCACATCCGATCCAGCCTGACCTCCTGGTCGAAGTCGTACCGGATCCAGGCCGGCTGTGTGCTGGCGTCGCTGAGCCACATGTCCGTCAGGTCTGCGGAGTGCCCCCCCTCTGCGTTGAGCCCGGAGCCGTCCACGGTCTTGCCCGGCTGTGTATCGAGGTTGTACACCCCCGAGGCCGCAGCCGCGCTGGGCGTGATGGGATAGGCATAGGGCTCGGCCGTGAAGGTCCACACAGCCCCCTTGTGGACCGGTGCGCCGGGCGACGCGCCGACCTCATCCACGCGCCAGGCATAGGCCTGGCCGAAGGGGAGCAGCCCCGGTGGGTCATAGGTGTTGGCATCCTGGCCCGGACCTGCGAGCACGCCCCTGGGGTCGGTCCGGGTCGCGTCCCTGACGTCCTCGAGTCGGGTCCCGAAGTACACGTCGTGTGCCACTGCATCGGGTCCGGGCCTCCAGGACAGCACCGTGTCGCGAGGCACGTCCACAGCCCCGTTCCCGGGTTGGGGGGAAGAGGCGATCCCATAGGCCCCCGGGTCTTGGCCCTCCATCACGGCCCTGACCCCGGACGCGGTGAGGGCCAGGTCGTAGACGCGGAGGTCGTCCAGCGAGCCGCGGAAGTACGGGTCCGTGCCGTCCTGGGAACGGCCCAGCCAGTTCTGGGTCGTGGTCCCCAGGGACCTGGGTGTGTACTGCGCAGAGGTGTTCTCCGCGACGGGCTCGCCGTCCACATAGAGCACGTGGGTCGTCGTGTCGGGATCGATGGTCACGGCCACGTGGTGCCACCCCGTGAGAAAGGCCGCGGACGAGGTCATCCGATCCCCGGCACCGAGTCCGGCCAGGGTGAGGATGAAGTAGGGCGCGGACGTGCCGCCGTAGTTGGGTGTGATCATAAGGAAGGCCGTGGGTCCTGTCCCCAGGTCGAGGATGTGCTGGTCGGCCTCGCCCTGGCCCGACCAGTTGACCCAGATCGCGAAGGTCGAGCGGGTCAGGCTGCTGACCAGCGGACCGATGGGCAGCTCCACGTAGTCGTTGACGCCGTCCAGCCTCAGGGCGCCGTCGATCCGGCCCGACTCCCAGACCGGACGGTTGAGCGCGATCCCATGCCGCCCCTCGCCCGATGAGTCCGCGGCCACGCTGCCCGAGGTCTCATCCATCCGCCACCAGCCCACGAGGTTCGGGTCCGCTGCGTAGACCCGCTGGACAAGGGCGAGGGCCGGGATCCACACCACCAAGAACAGGGTCCGTGTCCCACACATGGCTGTCCTCCTTCACGACGTACACACACGGCCCCGGCCGGACAGGGACCGAGTTGGGGCCCGTTCCTTGCGGTCCGGGCCCAGGCAGATCACACGGGCAGACCTCCAGATCCCTGTCACCGGTCGCCCGCCAGATAGCGGACCTCGGCCACGGACAGGGCGCGGTTGTAGATGCGGAACTCGTCCAGTTCGCCGCCGAAGTACCCATCCGCGTCGAACTGGGACCGGCCCAGCCAGTTCCGCGTGGTGTTGCCCAGGTCTGCGGGCACGGCGGCGGTCGGACCGTCGGCCACAACCTCACCGTCCAACCAGAGCTGCATGGTCTTGGCCTGCCCGTCGATCACCACGGCCACGTGGTGCCAGCCGGCTGCAAGCGGCAGGGGGGCGGTGACCGCGGATTCGGCGGTGTTGCCGGTTGTCGTGATGGCGAACCGCATGGCCCCGGACGTGCCCTGGCGAGGAGTCAGGAACATGTAGGCCGTGTTGGGGTCCGTGCCGAAGTCGAAGATCCGCTGCCAGGACCCGGTGCTCGCACTGTCGAAGCTCACCCAGGTCGCGAAGGTCGCACTGGTCAGGGTGCCGACCAGGGTCCCGATCGGAAGCTCCACGTGGTCGTTGACCCCGTCCAAGCGGATCGCCTGGCCCTGACCGGCCCGCGACTCCTGGTAGGTCGGGTCGTTCACGGCCGTGCCGTGGTTGCCCTTGCCCGAGTTGTCCTGGACGTTGTTCTCAAAGGTATAGTGCGCCCAGAGCCCCGTGGTACCCGGATCGACCGGGACCGGCACCTCGGGCGCGGCCCGGTACAGCCGGATGTCGTCGATGCAGAGCTTGCCCCGCACGGCCCCGGACACGCCCACGGTCAGGGACTGGACCGCCTGGACGTCGGCCATGGAACTCAGGTCGATGTTCCACTGCATCCAGAGAGGTCGGGCCAGGGCCTCTGCACTGCCGCCGTACGCGACCTTGGTGTTGTTGATCTTGACGTACAACTGCCCTGCGCCATTGGCAGGGTCTCCGTGGAAGAACAGGACCAGGGTCCGAACCCTGCCCTGGGTCCAGTCCTGCGCAGGGCTGAAGGTCCGGGTGGCCTCGGAGGTGGTGGGGCCTGCGGTGTTGTCGTAGAAGAACGGCATGGACTGCTTGCCGGCGTGCACAACGTCCCTGTCCGCATAGGGGGGCGTGTCGTTCCCCACGGCCGAGCCCGTGCCGTTGCCGGCATAGGCCGCCCTCCCGCACTCCAGCGAGCCGGAGTCCGCGGCTCCACCCAGCCAGGTGAAGAAGACCCGGCGGCAGGCATCGTCGTAGGCCTCGAAGTCGTCCACCACCCCGTACTCTGCGGTCGAGAGGCTCCACACCTGGCCGGTCCACACCGCAATGGCCGCGGACTCGTTGACCTCGTTGACCTTCCAGTAGTAGGTCCTGTCGTACTCTGCGCCCAGGGCAGTCAGGGCCACCTGGTTCTGGACGAGGGTCTGGGCCGGGGCCGTGCCGTTGAGGACCTCATTGCTGTCGGTGCCGAACAGGACCTCGTGTTGGGCTGCATCGCGCCCGGGCCGCCAATGGAGCGAGGAGCCCAGGGCCACGTCCGCGGCCCCGTGCGCGGGCTGCGGGTCCCTGGCGTGCAGGGGGGCCTGGAAGAAGCGGACCTCGCTCAGGCCGGTCTGCTTGGTGGCGGAGCCCCAGTTGCTGTGGATCGTCAACTTCACGTACCTGGCCAGGGCGCCGCCCAGATCCACCGTGGTGTTGTGCTCATACCCTGCCTTGCCCGGGGCCTGGGCAAACTCAGGGACATTGGGCAGGGGCGTCCACGTGGTCCCGTCGATCGAGGTGTCGATGGCCACCTGTCTGGCCCCAAATCCATTGGTCGGCTCGGTCCCCTGGTTGGAGTTCCAGACCCACATCTGGTCCAGCTTGTAGACCTGGTCGAACTCGTATCGGATCCAGGCAGGCTGGGGCGTCTTGCCGCTGAACCACATGTGTGCCAAGGTCGTCGAGTGCCCGTCCTGGGTGAGTCCGGACCCGTTGATCGTCTGAATGGGCCGGGTGGTGGCATTGAAGGAGCTGGAGGCCTCGGCACTGACAGGGGTGACCGGATAGGAATAGGGCTCGACCGTGAACTCCCAGGTTGCGCCCTTGAACAGCGTGGACTCCGTGGGGGGGGCATTGACCTCATCGATCCGCCAGAAGTAGGTCCGGCCAAAGTCCAGGAGGCCGTCCGGGTCATAGGTCGTGGCGGTCTGGCCCTGGCTGAGCAGCACGCCCCTGGGGTCGGCCCTGGTGGCGTCGTTCACGTCGTTGAAGTCCGTGCCGAGGTACACGTCGTGCCCGGCGGCCCACCTGCCCGGGATCCAACCGAGGACCCCATCCCGGGCCACGTCGGCCTGGCGGTCGGCCGGGCCTGCAAGCGTCGCGACCCCCGGATTGAAGGATACGCCGGCCATGTAGGCCACGGCGTTGAGGAAGATCCGCTGGCCGTCGGGGGTGAAGTTCATGGAGCCCGCTGTCTGGCCCCCGCCCCCGCCCCCGGACAAGAGCATCCTCCTGGCAGCCGGCTGCTGCGTGCTGGCCGCGTAGAAGGGTACGCCCGGGGCCCACTCGGCGATCCACATGCTCCCGTCATCCGCCCGCCTGGCGATGAGGGTCCCGTTTCCCACGTCCGTGGCCGTGATGAACGTGTTCTGGCCCGAATCGACTGCGGCGTCGATCATGTCCACTTGGTTGTCCGCGATGGAGACCCCCTCGAACATAGGGTGGTCGGCCTTGACCACCTCCATCAGGGTCTCCTCCGCCAACTCGTTCACACTCGCGCTGTCCACCCACAACCAGCGGTTGTTCCTCGGGAAGAACCCGCTCATCGTGATCAGGGGGGTCGGGACGGAGTTCCACTGAGTCACCTCTGCCGCGTCCGTGGCATAACCGCCGCTGTTGGTGGTGCGGCTGATGATGATCAGGTCGGCCGCCTCGAGTGCGGCCAGGTGCGAGGCGTCCAGGACCCCGTAGTTGGAGGCCGTGTCCGCCTCCACGGTGTACCCCTGGGCACGGAGCAGGTCGATCCAGCCCTGGTCATAGGGCACGCCGCCCGCAGACATCCACTCCGAGACCCAGACGATGGTCGCTCCCCGGACAGGGCCACTGAGACACACAGCCGACACAACCAAGAGGAACGTCACCTTCTTGAGCATGGCTTCTCCTTCCATTCCAGCGAGACCCTGTGCGCTACGGGCCTACAGCCCCTGCGCAACGCGCCCGGGGCCTGAGTCCGCCCGGACCAGGCCCCGGGATGGGATTCCACAGGCCTTCGGCCGCCCGATCAGCGGTCTCCGGCCAGATACCTGACCTCACCGGCCTCCAAGGCCCGGTTGTAGATGCGGAACTCGTCCAGCGAGCCGCCGAAGTACCCGTCTGTGTCGTACTGGGACCGGCCGAGCCAGTTCTGTGTGGTCATGCCCATATCCCTGGGCAGTGTGTTCGTTGGACCGCTGTCCAGGAGGTCCCCGTCCAGGTAGAGCTGCATGGTGTTGGCGTCCACACCGTCTGTGATCACCACAGCCAGATGGTGCCAACCTGCAGCCAAGGCTGCAGGTGCGTCCAGCTGCGACTCCGCGCCGGCTGCATTGCCGGTGGACGTGATGGCGAATCGCATGGCCCCGGCCGCGGCCTGACGCGGCGTCAGGAACATGTAGGCCGTGCTTCCGGTCCCGAAGTCAAAGATCCGCTGCCACTGGCCGGTACTCGTTGTGTCGAAGTCCACCCAGGTCGCCAGGGTCGCACTGGCCAGCGTGCTGACCAGATTGCCGATCGGCAGCTCCACGTGGTCGTTGACGCCGTCCAGACGGATCGCCTGGCCGAGGCCGGCCCGGGACTCCGTGTAGGTCGGGTCGTTCACAGCCGTGCCGTGGTTGCCCTTGCCCGAGCTGTCCTGGACGTTGCCCTCGAAGGTGTAGTAGGCCGAGAGCCCTGCGGTCCCGGGATCTGTCGGCACCGGTACCTCAGGGGCAACCCGGTACAGCAGGATGTCGTCGACGTGGAGCGTGCCCCTCACAGAGCCGGACACCCCGATGGTCAGGGACTGGACAGACTGCAGGCCGGGCACAGAGGTCAGGTCGATGTTCCACTGCTTCCACAGGGGCCGTGTGAGGGCCTCTGCGCTGCCGCTGTACTCGACCTTGGTGCTGTTGATCTTCATGTAGAGCTGGCCCGGTCCATTGGCCGGATCGCCGCGGAAGAACAGGACCAGGGTCCGGATGCCGCCCTGGGTCCAGTCCTGCGCAGGGCTGAAGGTCCGCGTGGCCTCGGAAATGGTACTGCCTGCCGTGTTGTCATAGGAGAACGGCATGGACTGCAGACCCCCGTGGACGAAGGTCCGCTCACAGTACGGCGGGTCGTCATTCCCGACGACTGAGCCTGTGCCATTGCCGCTGTAGGCGCCCACGCCACAGTCCTCATTCTCGCTGTTCCCTGCCCCTCCCTTCCACGCATAGTAGACCCGGTTGCAGTTGTCGTTGTACGAATCGAAGTCATCGACCACCCCGTGCTCGGTCATCGAGAGGCTCCAGATCTGCCCCTCCCAGGACTGGACCGCGGCCGCGGTGTTGACCTCGTTGACCTTCCAGTAGTAGGTCTGGTCGTACTCTGCGCCCAGGTCAGTCAGGGCCACCTGGTGGTCGATCACGGTCTTGGACAGGGCCAGGGCGTTCGGGTCTGTGCCGAAGTAGACCTCGTGCTGAGCCGCCTCCCGGCCGGGCCGCCAATTGAGCACGGTGTTCAAGGCCACATTCTCTGCCCCGGGCTCGGGCTCCCGGGCCCGCAAGGGGGCCTGGAAGAAACGGACCTCGCTGAGCCCGCGGTAGGGATACACCCCGCTCCAGTTGCTCAGGAGGGTCAGCTTCACGTGCTTGGCCAGGGCACCGCCGAAGTCCACTGTGGTGTTGTGCACGTAGTTGGGC
>JAGOQT010000163.1 GCA_018007255.1 Phycisphaerae bacterium
GACCAAGGGAGGAGTCCATGCGACGATTAGGCTTCACACTGATCGAGGTCCTGGTCGCCCTGGCCATCACGGCCGTGGCCGTGGTGCCCCTCTTTGACCTGCACATGCTGAGCCTCTCCGCCGCTGCCCAGGCCCGTATGGAGGTCCAGGCCCTGGCCCTGGCCCAGGAGAAGGTGGCCGAGCTCGAGGCCATGGATCTCCCGCAGGTCGGGACTCGGACCGGGTCTGTGCAGAGGAACGGCGTCGTCCTGTCCTGGGAGACCGTGGTCGGGGACCTGCCCATGCCGGGGACCGCGTCCCTTTGCAGGGTTGTGGTCACAGTCCGGTGGGGCCAGGGACCCAGGGCCGGCGGGCACGTGGTGCTCTCCACGGCCTTGGCGGACAGCAGGCGGGTTGCACAGGCGAGGTGACGTCCTCGTGCAGAACCCGGAGCCGGGGTGCCCTATGCTAAACCAGACAACGAAACCGCAGTGCAGACAAGGCCGGGGCTTCACCCTGGTCGAGATCGCCGTGGCCGTGGCCCTGATCGGGATGGTGCTCTCGATCATGGTCGGGAGCCTCGCTGCAACCACCCGATCCGCCCAGGTCCACGGGGATCGGCTTTCCGCAACCATGAAGGGCCATATCGCCCTGCACCAGATTGCAGCCACACTCAGAGGATCTGCCCGGGAGCTGGGAGTTCAAGGCCTCCAGCTCAGGACCGTTTCGACCAAGCCCTGCCTGGACGACACCTCCGCCCGGGCGGGGCTGTTGGATGTGGCCTTCCGACTCGACCCGATCCAAGGGACCCTCTTGGTGAGCCAGGAACCCTGGCGGCCCGGACCCGCCCAGGACACGGGCCTGCGGACCTGGGCGGCTCTGCTGGAGGACGTCGTGAACGTGAAGTGGTCCTGCTGGGACGGACAGGCCTGGAACACGGAGTGGGACTCCAAGGCCCGGGCAGGCCTTCCCCGCCTGGTTCGCTTCGAGATGGAGATTCAAGACCACACAGGGCGGACATACGCACTCCAGACCTCGGTCTCCATACAGGGCGCAAGCGAGGCCGGCCGCACTACAGTGCAGGGGGACGCCCCATGAGGACCGCACGCACACGAGGGCGAGACAGCGGGTTCGTCCTGGTCGTCGTGATCTGCATGGTCATGGCCCTGGCAGGGCTGGCCTTGGCCTTCCACCGCAAGGCCAGGATCGGTCTGCGGACCGCCCGGGCGATGACCCGATCCGAACAGGCGTTGTCCTGCGCACGTGCGGGCCTGGCCGTGGGCAAGGCCCTTGCCTTGGCCGGCCCGACCAGCGAGTCCGCAGCGACCTGGGAGACCACGCTCGACTGCGACACGGGCTCCTGCCGCATGGAGCTGTCCGACGAGCAGGCCAGGATCAACCTGAATCGCCTCATGGATGCCGGGGGCGGACCCGACAGGGCCAGGATCGATCAGGTCCTGCGACTGATCGATCTGGTCAATCGGGACGGCGGACCTCCCATCGGGTATGGGATCGTGCCTGCGATCCTGGACTGGATCGACCAGGACGATCAGACCACGTGCCTGGACTTCATCCAGCGAGAGAACCGCGGCGCGGAGTCCGGCTTCTACCAAGGCATGGAGCCGCCCTACCGTTGCCAGAACAGGCCCTTGCAGACCCTGGAGGAACTCCTCCTCGTCAGGGGCGTGACCCCTGGAGTCTACCGCCGACTCTCGCCCTACCTGACCGTGTACGGGGACGGCCTGGTCAACCTGAACGCGGCCCCCAAACGCGTGATCGAGTCGCTCAGCGAGGAGATCGATTCGGACCTGGCCCAACGGATCGAGGATCGACGCCGCATGCGGCCCTTCCAGGACCTCGACGAGGTGCGACAGGTCGCCGGCATCACGGAGGCAGCCTACAGGAAGATGCAAGGTCTGGTAACGGTCAGGCCGGCCAGAAGCCCCCTGCGAATCCGCGCCACGGGACAGGTCGATAACGTGGCCTGGACCCTGTCCGCGGTGCTGCAAGAGAACCGGACAGCCGGAACGGTCGATGTGATGGGATACGAAGAACACAGGACGCAGAAGACGGAAGACGGAAGCCGGAAGGCTGAAGACAGGACACAGAACACAGAACTCAGAACGCAGAAGGAATAGCAGGGTGGCCAAACGGGCGATTGGGATTGATCTGGGACCGCAGCATTGCCGGGCCGTTCAGATGGTCAGGGAGGGGGACCGCCTGCGTGTGGAGAAGGCCTGTGCCGCACCCGTGCGGCGGAGCACGGATCGACACTCCGAGGTCCTCCTGGACCTGGCCCAGCGATACGGTCTGGATTGGCGGGCAGACACGGCGCTGGCCCTGCCGGCCGGATCGGTCTTCTATCGGGACCTCCCATCCCAGGACCCGATCCTGGATCCGCTTCGACAAGGAGACGGAGCAGCCCTGGTCGACCACATCCCCGTGGCTGCGGAGGACATGCTCGTGCGGATCTGCGAACATCCAACCCTGGAGACCGACCGACCGTCCGTGCTCGTGGCCGTGACCAGCGCAGCCGCGGTCCAGACGCAGATCGACCTGGCAGGCCAGGTCCGGCCCAGACTGGTGGAGACCGAGGCCTACGCCCTGTGGAACGCCGTGTCGACCAACCACCCCGAGGCGGGCGTAGGCCGCGCTGTGATCGGCTATCTGGAGGCCTCACACACGACCCTGGTCATGGCCCAGTCGGGCCAGGTGGTCTTTGTGCGGAGCGTACCCTGGACCTGGTCCCCATCGCCGGCTTCCCCCGGCCAAGGGGAGGACCCCATGGCAGACCTGATCCAGGCGACGTTTCAGAAGGTCTTCGGTTGCGGGATCGAGGCCGACTCCACGGTCTACCTGGCCAGCGGAGACGGCCCCTCCTTGGCGGCCGCGTGTGCGGGCCTCAGACAGGCCCTGGGCGTACCCGTGGTCCAGACAGACCCGTATGCCAGGGTCCTGCCCCCTGAGGACGGGTCGCGGACCACGGAGATCCTCGTCGCGCAGGGCCTGGCCATCAGGGCCCTCGCCCCCAGACAGACCCAGGGCGTCGACTTCCTGCGCGCGGAGCACGGACCCCAACAAGCCAAGGCCAGCCTGCGGAGGGAGTGGGTCCTGTGCGCGACACTGGCCTGCGCGATCGGCCTGGTCTGGATCATCGGGCTGTGGACCCAGCGGGCGTCCCTGGAGTCCCGGTACACGCAGGTGAAGGCCCAGATGAGCGACCTGTTCCGCAAGTCCCTGCCCGGCGAGAAGCAGACGATCAACCCCCTGGCGCAGGTGCAGAAGAGACTGGACCAAGTCAAGCAGGAGGCCCATGTCCTCGCACCCTCTCAGGGGGTCCTGGTCGTCCTGGAGCGACTCGGCGCAAGCAGGCAGGGAATCGATGTCGTGCTCCGTGACCTCCTCATCGACCAGGACGGGGTTCGCATGGAGGGCACCTGCTCGTCCTTCGAACAGGTCTATCAATGGCAGCAGCGACTCAAGGAGGTCCCCCAATTCGCCCGAGTCCAGGTGGAACAGCCTGTGCGCGACCCCAAGACAGGTCAGGTCAGCTTCACGATCCTGATCCCGTCGGGCCCGGAGGAAGGTCATGACCGCACTTAGACCCAGGGAGAAGAGGCTGGTCTACGCAATGGCGGCCCTGGCCGCTGTCCTGGTCCTGGCCGGGTGGCTGGTCATGCCCGCACTGGAGCGGATCCGCACGCTCGAGCGGGACCTGCCCAAGAAGGAACGCGAGCTGCGGGATCTGGCGGCCAAGACCCGGCAGGTCCTGCTCCTGACCAGCCAGGTCGCAGCGGCCCGCCAGTCTCTGCCTACAGGGCCGACCGGCGAGGTCCTTCCCATGATCGAGTCCATCGTGAACCGGCACGGCCTCCAGCCCAACCTGGCCTCCTTGACCCCACAGAGGACCTCGCCCGAGGCCCACCTCGTACGGACCGTGGTCGAGATGGGCCTGCTGAGGCTCACGCTCAGGCAGGTGCTCGACCTCCTGGGGGAGGTTCACACCACGCTTCCCGCAATCCGGATCACCCGCCTCCACCTGACCCGTCACCCGGAGGGCCCCGGTTGGCTGAATGTCACGGCCACCCTCTGCTCCCTGGGCCCTGCCGGAGGCGCATAGACGAACCCCGCATAGCGCCCTTCCCGCAGGCAGCCGGGTCCATGAACGGGGCCTGTCCGGGGAGATCGTCCGTTCCGTGTCCCGGCCGCTTCCCCCCTCGCCACCACACGCCAGAAAAAAGAACACACAGGACCTCGTATCGAACCAAGATCCTGTGTGTCCGCACACTCAGGTCACTCTGGGACCCGCCGCGACTCGACCCCAGACACGGAGCCCCTCCGTGTCGGCCAAGCCGGCAGGACCTCTCTGACTACTGCGTAATGCTGAATCCGTCAAAGGCCGCGTACCCGACCGAGTCGGAGTACGTGCACTGGAACAGCCCCACGGCCATGGGCAGACCATCGAAGTCGCTGTGCGTCCTGGGACTGCCCGGCATGTCGATCCAGGTGATCCCGTCCGCACTGACCCTGAAGAAGAAGGTGTTGCCCTGACGCTCCAGTTGCAGATAAGGATACAGGTTCCACGCCAGACCGTTGTTGTTCCGTTCCCTGCGAACCCCGTTGTTCGCGGTCCGGATGAAGTTGCCGCAGTTCCAGATGGGGAAGTAGTCGATGGAGACCCAGTCCTCCCCGTCCCCCGCGTCCGCATCCACCACATTCCGGGCCATCAGGCCGCAGTTGTTGTGATAGACCACGGCATTGGGATCCCCGGCATAGTCCGTGACCTTGACAGAGGCAACGAAATCACCCGCAACCACCCTGTACACGAACGGACCCAGGGGATTCCACGGCTCGGCCCACACGGCATTGACCGACTCCAGGTACAACTGACCCGGCCTGCTCGTGTTTGCATCCACCACCGCATTGGTCCCGTCGCTGACGACCAGACCGTCCCACTGCGTGCCCGCCACGCCGTCCGCCGCCAAATTGGAGGCCTTCTCGAAGTCGTCCACCAGCGTGTTGACCAGCGTGAACTCGTCAAAGGCCGCGTACCCCACCTGATCCGAATAGGTGCACTGCCACACGCCCACCTGAACAGGCAGACCCGCCATGTCGTCGCGGACCTGCTCCCGGATCTGCGTCCAGGTCACACCATCCTCGCTGATGCGGTGGTAGAAGGTGTTCCCACTCCGCTCGATCTGCAGATAGGGCACGACATTCCAGACCGCGCCCGCGGAGCCGCCCGATCGCATGACGCCGTTGTCCGCCCTCCTGCCCCGGTTGCCAACCCAGAGCGGGAAGTAGTTGTTCATCTGGAAATCCTCGCCCGGACCCGCATCCTCGTCCGCCGCAATCCGCGCCATCAAACCGCACTCATTGTGATACACCGGGGCGTTCGCGTCCCCGGCATAGCCGGTCACCTTGACCGAGGCGATGAAATCACCCTTGACCAGCTTGTACAGGAACGGCCCCAACAGGTTCGGCGCACCAAAGGTCTCCCAATTCCCGTTGGCCGACTCCAGGTACAACTGACCCGGCCTGCTCGTGTTCGCGTCCACCACCGCGTTGGTCCCGTCGCTGGCGATCAGACCGTCCCATTGGGTTCCGGCCACACCGTCCACTACGAAGTTGTGCGCGGCCTCAAACCCGTCTCTCACGGAGACCAAGGGGAACACGCTCGGAGCCGCCTTGGCGCCGACAAACGACCAGAGATCGCCGGTCCGCACCGTGCCGTCCTGCTCCACCTCATCCACCCTCCAGTAATAGACCACATCGGCCTCGATCTGGAGGTCGGGGGTGAAGGTCGTCTCAGCCTGGGCAGCGACCTGTGCAAGGGCATTGGGATCGGTCCCCAGAACCACCACGTGGCTCACAGCCGTGTCCCCTGCCTTCCACTCCAGAACCGGCGCCGCCTTGACCACCTTGCCGTCCTCCGGCGAGACCAAGATGGCCTTCAACTGGGCCGACGTGGCCACGCTGAAGTCGTCGAACGCAGCGTACCCCATGTCGCCGGAGAAGGTGCACTGGAACACCCCAACCTGCACGGGGATGCCTGCCAGGTCCGTCCTCTTGAGCGGCGAGCCAACCCCCTCGGTCCACACCACACCGTCCGGGCTGGTCCGCAGATGGAAGACATCGCCCGCCCGCTCGATCTGCAGATAGGGATCCAGACCGAAGGCCTTGCCGTTGTTGCCCACCTCGGACCGCACGCCGTCGTCGGCCGCGCGCACGAAGTTGCCGCAGCCCCAGATCGGGAAGTAGTCCATGGACACCCAATCCTCGCCCGGGCCCGCATCTGCATCCGCCGCGTTGCGGACCATCAGCCCGCAGTTGTTGTGATAGACCGGCGCATTGACGTCGCCGGCATAGTCGGTGACCTTGACCGTGGCCACGAAGTTCCCCTGCACAACCTTGTAGAGGAACGGTCCGATCGGGCTCCAGGGCTCTGCCCACGCGGCCCCTGCAGACTCCAGATACAACTGACCCGGGCGGCTGACGGACGCGTTGATCGCATTGGCGGTCTGGTTCGCGTCCAGACCCACCATGCCGTCCCAAACCGTCCCCGCAACACCGTCCACCAGGTAATCGCACAGCGCGCCGAAATCGTCGGTGAACACCTCTGCCTGGGCCGCAGCGCACGCCGACACCGCAAGGAGCACGCCCAGCCACACACGTCTCTTACCCATACAATCCTCCTTCAGAAGAAGGTCCACAGTTGACTCTGCCCTGGTCACTCGCCAAGGCACCCCTCTCCCGGGGAAACGACTCAAGCTTGCGGTCACAGCCACCCGCCCCGCCTGCCCGACACCCGCGCCCTTTCTTCAACACCTTCCAACCGACCCTGCACCTCCTTTCCAAACCGACGAACCCCCACGGGCCCCTCAGACACGGGGCAACCGATTGCCGCGATCCCTCTAAGCGTGGGAGGGTCCGCCCTGGACTCGTCAGCCCTGCACTGCCTTTTTCTATCTACTATCATGCCGAAAAGGCCCTATAATGTCTTGGCGCATATCCTAGTTCCAGCTTGGATTTCGGCACAAACGCCTCTCCTGGGCCCAGTGGCTGCCCACTCCTGCTCGCCGGGGCAGAGGACCAACGGCTGGAAACAGGGTATCCAACCACTGTATAATGCCCGCCATGAAGAACGACCTACTGGGCGGCCTCTTCGACCAGATGGCGGACATCATGGAGATCCTCGGGGAGGACCGGTTTCGGATCAACACCTACCGCAAGGTGGGCCGTATCATCCAGGAACTGCCGGCGGATGCGGAGACCCTGCTGGCGGACGGCACTTTGGCCAAGATGCCCGGGGTGGGCAAGTCCAGCCTGGCCAAGATCCAGGAGTTTGTGACCACGGGCAAGATCTCGACCCACCAGGACTTGCTCCAGAAGGTGCCTGCCAGTCTGCTGGCCTTGCTGGACGTGCCCGGCATGGGGCCCAAGGGCGTCAAGGCGGTATACGACCAACTCAAGGTCACGAGTCTGTCTGGGCTCAAGGCGGCCATCGCGGACGGGTCCCTGGTCACGCTGCCCGGGTTCGGGGAGAAGAAGGTCGCGTCCATAGCCAGGGGACTCCGGTTCTTGGAGAGCTCCTCCGGACGGATCCGCCTGGACCAGGCTGCGGCAGTGGCGGGCATGGTGGTCGACTTCCTCCAGAGGCACCCCGGACTGGACCGGGTGATGCCTGCAGGCTCCCTGCGCAGGCGGGCGGAGACGATCGGCGATGTCGACCTGCTGGCCACACTGGCCAAGGGCGGTACCCAGGCCCAGGCCGAGCAGGCCCTGGTGTCCTTCACCCAGGCGGACTTCGTGAAGGAGCCCTTGGCCGCAGGCTCGACCAAGGCATCGGCCCTCGTGGACCTGTCGGGCCCGACCGTGCAGGTGGACGTCCGCGTGGTGCCTGCGGAGAGCTTTGGGGCGGCCCTTCAGTACTTCACCGGCTCCAAGCAACACAACGTCCGGCTCCGCGAGATCGCCGTCAAGCGGGGCTGCAGGCTCAACGAGTACGGTCTCTTCAAGGGCACCCCGCCCGCAGAGCAGAGCGTGGCGGGCGGAGACGAGGAGGCGATCTACGCCCACCTGGGCATGGACTACGTCGATCCCTGTCTGCGCGAGGACCGCGGGGAAGTGGCGGCGGCCTTGAACCACACCCTTCCGAGACTGATCCGGGTTCAGGACATCCGGGGCGACTTCCACATGCACACCCAGGCCTCGGACGGGGCCTGCACACTGGAGGAGCTGGCTGCCGGTGCAGCGAGCCTGGGCTATGAGTACGTCTGCATCACGGATCACTCCCGCTCGTCCGCAATCGCCAACGGCCTGGACGCCAGGCGTCTGGCCAGGCAGATCGAGCAGATCCACAAGCTCAACCAGACGCTCAAGGGGATCACGCTCCTGGCCGGCTCCGAGGTGGACATCCTGGCCGACGGCCGCCTGGACTTCGACGACGGTCTCCTGGCCGACCTAGACTTCGTGATCGCCTCGATCCACTCCGGCTTGACCGGTCCTCGCGACAGGGTCATGACCCGCACGCTCAAGGCCATGGACAACCCCTATGTGCGGTGCATCGGGCACCCCACGGGCAGGCTCCTGGGCGAGCGCGAGGCCATGGACGTGGACATGGCGGCCCTTGTCGCCCACGCGGCCCAGACCCACACGGCCCTGGAGGTCAACGCGAATCCCTATCGCCTCGACCTCAAGGACGTGCACTGCAGGATGGCGGTGGAGGCAGGCGTCCAGCTGGCCATCGGCACGGACACCCACCACCTGGAAGGGCTGACCGTCATGGGCTTCGGCGTAGCCACGGCCGCCCGCGGATGGGCCACACGCGCAGACGTGCTCAACACGCGGTCCCTGTCCCAACTGAGGAAGTGGC
>JAGOQT010000164.1 GCA_018007255.1 Phycisphaerae bacterium
CGCCAGGACACCGCTTGTCTGTTCGGTTTGCGCAGGCATCCGGCCACCGCACAGGGGAACCTCTTTGGGGGCGCACGCCCAGGGTGTGTGCCAGGGGAATGACCTTGCAGACAAGCCCGCAGGGCAGCCCTCACGAAAAGACCCCTTTCTGCGGCCCAAGCCGTTGGTGCCAGACCCTACAGCCCAGACTCGTGTTGCGATCCGTTGTCTGTCTTGTGCTGGTCGATGCTGGTAGCCTATGCTGAAGTCGAGCATACCAGGTGCACAACGGCTAGTCAATAGGGCTATGGCGTTATTCGCCCCGCCATCGCCCTTTTTCTCGGAGCCAAGTCTCCCTGCCCTATCTGCCAGCCTTCTCCGGAAGACGGGCGGTGCCCCGCCTCAAGGACCGACCGGCGGGGCAGAACGGTACAGGCCGATGTCGTCGATATAGAGGGTCCCCTGTCCGGCAGAGACCCCAATGGTCAGGGCCCGCACGGCACCCAGGCCTGCGCCCGACGGCAGACCGATGTTCCACTGTCTCCACTCCGTTGCCGCTAGGTCGCCGGCTTGGCCGCTGTACGACACCTTGGTGTCATTGATCTTCACGTAGAGTTCGCCCGGCACGTTGGTCGATGCGCCGTGGAAGAACAGCACCAGGGTCGTGATGCCGGACCGGGTCCAGTCCTGCGCAGGCTCGAAGGTCCGCGTGGCCTCGGAGGGCCCATTGTAGCCCAACGGCATGGACTGCCGGCCGTGGGCGATGCTCGTCTCCATGATCGTGTCCGTCGGGTGGCCAACCGTGGACCCTGTGCCGTTTCCGCTGTGGCCGTTCGGGAAGAACTCGTCGGGCGAGAAGCCGAGCCCGTCGATCCAGGCCTGGAAGACGCGATGGGGTGAGGCAGGGGTGTAGCCCTCGAAATCATCGACGACCACGCAAGGAGCCGTGGAGAAGGACCAGACAGTGCCGTCCCATGCGCTGGGGCTTTCCGCTTGGTTGACCTCAACCACCTTCCAGTAGTACGTCGTATCCAGTCGCAGATCCGTCGGCGCATAGGTCGCCTGGCTCACCGTGGCGACGGGAACGGTGCCGTCCGCCACCGCCTGCGGGTCCGTGCCGAGATGGACCTCGTGGGCCGCCGCTTCGCGCCCAGCCCGCCAGCTCAGAGTCGTGTCGGGGGACACGCCTGTGGCCCCAATGGGGGGCTCCGGGGATCGCGCAGAGACCGGAATATTGAAGAAGCGAACCTCGCTCAAACCGTACTGGCCCCGCCCGCTCCAACTGCTGGTGCAGGTCATCCGGACAAACCGGGCGGCCGCACCGCCGAAGTCCACCGTGGTATTGTGAGCGTAGTCCGCAACACCGGGAGCCTGGGCGAATTCAGGGACGTTCGCCAATGCAGTCCACGTGGTGCCGTCCGTGGAGTGTTCGATCGTCGCGGTCTTCACGCCCAAGCCTGCAAGCCACTCCAGTGCATGATTCGAGTTCCAGACCCACATCTGATGCAGCTTGTAGACGTGGTCGAACTCATACTGAATCCAGACCGGCGGCGCCTGACCGACGGCACTCGTCCATATGTTTTTGGCCGACGTGTCATGCTGGTCCGAGGCATTGAGGCCGGACCCGTCCACCGTCTTCTCCGGGCCCGAGTCGGCATTGAGCGAACTGGACACAGCGGCCTGGATGTGGTCTGCTGTCATCCTGCGGGCGAACGGCTCCACGGTGAAGCTCCAGACGTCGCCCTGGATCACCGTGCTGTCGGGCGGGGCATTCACTTCATCGACCCGCCAGTAGTAGGTCGTTCCGAACTCGAGACGGCCGGGGTCAACCGAGTTTGCATCCTGGCCCGGACCCACCAGGACGCCCTTGGGGTCCTGCCGGCTGGCCGCGCCGACCTCCTCCAATCCGGTCCCGAAGTAGACATCGTGCGTCTTCGCGAATGTGCCCGGGCCCCAGCTCAGGACCACATCCGTCGGAAGGTCCGTGGCAGAGTCCGCCGGACTGGGATCCTTGGCCTTCGCCGGAGTCGTCGAGGAACTAAGCCAGCGGATGGTGGCCTCAAAGAGGGCCCAGGCCTGGTCCGTCATGGCGGTGGCGTCATAGTGCGAGTCGCCCGGTATGGAGAAGCCCGCGATCCGGGCGGGCGACGCACTTCCATCGGCCAGCGTCGCACCCTTCTCCATCGCGAAGACGATCGCGAAGGCGGAGCCGTCGATCGTGCTCTTGGCAATGAGCTCGGCGCCCGGAGCCAGCGCGCTGACCCTCTCGATCGTCGTCGAGACGGGCCCGCTGAAGAAGGCCATGGGCCCCACGTGGACACCGGCCATGGCCGTAATGGGGTGGGCCTCACTGACGATGTCCACGGAGCTGCCCGCCGGCGACCACTTCATGTCCGTCGCCGTGGTGAGACGCCAGTTGTCCCAGCCGTAACTCTCGTTGTGCATCGTCGGCGTCGTGGTGCCGATGAGACGATCCGCGCTGGACGAGCTGATCGACTCGGAGACGAGCAACACGTCATACCCATCTGCGTCGGCGACCGTAAAGACCCCACTCGCGAGGTCGCTGGCGGGCACGGCCGTGACGTCGTATCCCATGGCCACGAGACGGTCGTGCATCGCCTGATCGAAGCCTGCCGACAGCGCGGGGGAACTCACAATCATCACCGCGGACCGGTTCGGGGCCTCGGCCTGGGCCAAGCCGCCCATGCTCAAGGCCGTACCGACCACGAAGAACAACATTCCTTTACCCATGGTCATACCTCCCAAGACGTAGTCCAGGTCACGGGTTGGCCCCCGGGGCGGAACGGACCAGACGGATATCGTCCACGATGAGTTCGCCCTGCCCGGATGCGACCCCGATCGTCAGGCTCTGCACGGACCCCAGGCCTGCGACGGACGATAGGCCGATGTCCCACTGCGTCCACGCCGCCGTGGCCAGCCTGCCGGCGTCGCCGGTGTAAGACACCTTGGTGCCGTTGATCTTCACGTAGAGCTCCCCAGGGGTATTCGCCGGGTCGCCCTGGAAGAAGACCACCAGGGTCGTGATGGCGCCCACGGTCCAGTCCTGCGCTGCATCGAAGGTCCGCGTGGCCTCCGACGGGCCGTTGTACGCCAACGGCATGGCCTGGAGGCCGCTGTGCACGACCCCACGCTCGGCATACGGCGCGCTGTCGTTGCCCACCACGGAGCCCGTGCCATTGCCGCCGTAGGCGCTCACGCCACACTCCGCGTTCGCGCTGTTGCCTGCCCCGCCCTTCCAGACGTAGTACACCCGGTTGCACTGGTCGTTGTAGGCCTCGAAGTCATCCACGGCCGCGAAGTCCGCCGTGGCGAAGGTCCAGATGTCGCCCCGCCAGACCGCAGGGGTCTCGACCTGATTGACCTCGTCAACCCGCCAGTAATAGGTCGTACCGAGATTCAGGGATGGGGGGCTGTACGCGGCCTGGAGGACCGTCACTGCGGGTGCGGTGTCATTCACCACGGCCTGCTGGTCGCTGCTCAGCACGACGCGGTGCTCGGCCGCCTCCCTGCCGACCCTCCAACTCAGGGCCGCATCGATCGGGACCTCGGTGGCTCCGGATTCCGGACCGGGTCTCCTCGCACTCACAGGGATGTGCAGGAATCTCACCTCGCTCAGGCCGAACTTGTTGAAGAGAGGACTGGTGGCCCAGTTGGTGTTGGCCGTGATCCTGACCTTGCTCACCGGGATCCCACCGAAGGCCACGGTCGTATTGTGGGCATAGCCCGCCGTGCCGGAGGCCGGTTCGAATGGGAGCACGCCGGCCAACGGAACCCGTTCAGCGCTGTCGGCCGAGACCTCCACGGTGACATCCTTCAGGCCGAGTGCGGTCAGGATGGACTGGCCGTTGTAGTTCCACACGAACATCTCCTGGATCTTGTAGGTCTTGTCGAACCCATACTCGATCCAGACAGGTTTGTCCGTCCCGCTGAGCCACATGTCCGTCAGGACCGTCGAGTGCAGGTCGTTGGCATCCAGCCCGGAGCCGTCTATGGTCTTCTCCGGGCCCTGGTCCGGCGACTGGCTGGAGGCCGTAGCCGAGATACTCTGTGCAGCAAGCGGGATGACATAGGGCTCCACGCTGAAGCTCCAGACCTTGCCCTGGAGGGTGGTCTTGTCCGGAGCGGCGCCCACCTCATCGACCCGCCAGTAGTAGGTCCGGCCGTACTCGAGGGTCAACATGCCCTCGGGAGGATAAGACGCCTCTGTCTGATCCTGGGCCTTGAGCAGGCCCAAGGGGTTGGCCCGGGTGGCCTCGTTGACCTCCCCTGCATCCGTGCCTAGGTACACGTCATACCGGTCCGTCAGCGTGCTGGGGTCCCAACGGAGCGTCACCGACCTGTCCGTGTCCGGCGTGCCGTGCGCCGGCTGCGGATCGGACACCCGCTGACCGCCGGACCGAACCACCGTGGGGTTGACCCCGGTGACCGTCACAGGCCCGCCCCCCTTGCCCCCCGTGATCAGCCCCATGGCGATCATCTCCTGGAGCGAGGTCACCGTGTTGTCCGGTCCCACACGGCCCATGGTTGCAGGATCGCCGGGCAGCCACAGCTCGCCCTGGTCCATGAGGATGATCTGATTGACCGAAGGATCCGCGTTGCCGAAGTCGAGCCAGGGTGCCGGGTCCGCGGAGAGGATCTCCAACCGCCCTTGATCCTCGATGACGATCTCACCCCGCGGCCTTGTGCCGGGCGCGTCCGAGGTGCCGATCATGAACGCCTCGCCGTTGTTGTGGAGCGTGGGGTCCATTTGCATCCAGCCCGTGCCCGTGATGCGGAGCTGCGAGGTCTCATGCGCAGCCTCCGCGATACTCCCGTTCTCCGCGATACGGAACCGCCTCGCCACGATCAGGCTCGGCCCGCCCGTGGAGGACCGCCCCTGCACCTCGAGCCGGCCGCCGTTGCGGAGGTTGCAGTTCTCCCTGCTCATGATCAGGGACGCCCCGTCCTTGAGAGTCAGGATGTTGGGCGCGTTGGCCACGAACCACCAGCCCCCCCGCTCGCCTCCGGTCCGGGATACGTACGTATCACTCAACACGGGGTCCACAGCCAGGTCAAGGCCGCCGCCGGTCACAGGCGGATCGCCATAGGTGCCGTAGTATCCGCCATAACTGATCACATTGGGCGGCACGGGGTCGTCAATGACCCCATTCCCGTTCAGGTCCTCGCCCAGATCCAGAACTCCGTTGCCGTTGAGGTCCTCCGAGCCCCACGCGCACCCGATCCGCACGATGTCGTAGGGGTCGCCGGTGGGCGTGGTCGGCGGCGTCGAGGCGTTCCGGTCCGTCCAGTTCGCCGGGTCGTTCACATTCGCGCTGACCCCACCGTGCCAGTAGTGGTCGATGGCCAATCCCACTCCATTCACACACAACAGCACCCCGATCACGACGGACAGCATCTTCTTGACCATGGCGGTTCCTCCAGACAAAGGCCTATCCTAGAAGATCGAATGACTCGTCTTGTCCACAGGCGATCTCACACAGCCAACCCCCCGGATGCGGCTACTTGAGCCCCAACTCATCGATGTACAGCAGGCCCCGTGCACCGCTGCCCTGGATGCCGATGCTCAAGGTCGAGACGCCCCCAAGGGAGGCCCCGGAGGAAGCCAGGTCGATCTCCCACGCCGTCCAGGCCTCGGTCGCGATGTCAGCCGCATTGCCGGGATACAGGATCTTGGTGTTGTTGATCTGGACGTAGAGCTGGCCCGAGTTCCCCTGGACCCCACGGAAGTAGAGGATCAGGGTCCTGATGCCAAACCGCGTCCAATCCTCCGCAGGCGTGAAGGCCCGGTCCATCTGGGAGTAGGTCAGGCCCCCCCCTGCGCCGGAGTTGTCATAGTAGAGCGGCAGGGACTGGAGGCCGCTTCGGACGATCGTGGTCTCCATGAGGGTCCCGCCCAGATGCTCGCTGCCCGGGCTCCAGATGTCGTGACCGACCGCGGCCCCCGTGTGGTTGCCTGGATTTCCGGGTGTCGGATCGCTGTATCCAACTCCGTCGATCCAGGTCTGGAAGGGCCGATGCGGCGAGCTGTTGCCGTACGACTCAAAGTCGTCCACGACCAGGGTCTGGGCCACGGTGAAGGCCCAGGTCTCGCCGGTCCACACGGACGGGACCGCGGCCTCGTTGACCTCATCCACACGCCAGTAGTGGGTCTGACCCAGGCGCAGGTCGAGCTCCAACATCGCCAGCCGGATCTCGTGGGTAGCGTGGACAGGGGCCGTGCCTTCGCGCACGGCCTGCTCGCTGGCGTCCAGATAGACCTGATGATGCCCCGCCTCGCGCCCGGGCCTCCACATCAGGACACCCCTGGGATCGATGCCCTCCGCGCCCGACTCCGGACTGGGATTCCTTGCGGACATGGGTACGGCCATCAGCCGGACCTCGCTGAGGCCACACTGGTCATACCCGCCGCCTGCATAGTTGCTCTGGGCCTGGATCCTGACCGCTTCGGCCGCCACACCCCCCAGATCCACCGTGATGTCCGAGGCATAGCCCGCGGTGCCGGGTGCCATCGGGAACGCGGCGACCCCGCTCAGCGGTGTCCAATCCAAACCGTCCATGGAGTGCTCGACAACCACGTCCTTGATCCCCAGGATGGCCAGGAACGACTCCCCGTTGAAGTTCCAGACCCGCATCTGGTCCAGTCTGCGGGGCCGGTCGAACGTGTATTGGATCCAGGCCGGGAGGGATGAACCCTCGGCGGTGAGCCACATATCGTCGAGCATGACCGAATGCGTGTCCTGGGCATCCAGGCCGGAGCCATCGATCGTCTTCTCAGGTCCCCACCCCGCGCTCTGGCTGGATGCGGTCGCAGTGATGCTCTCACCCCCGATCGGGTACGCATACGGCTCCACGGTGAAGGTCCAGACATCCCCCTTGAAGACCGTGTTGTCCGGCGGGGCATTGACCTCGTCGACACGCCAGTAATAGGTGCGGCTGAACTCCAGACGGCCCGCATCATACGCAGCCGCGACAAGGCCCGGGCCCACCAGGAGGGGGCTGCCCGCACCGGCCTTGCTGACGGCCTCGAAGGTGTCTCCGAAGTACACATTGTGCGTACTCGCAAAGACCCCTGGGGTCCAGCCCAGCATGACGTCCCGGAGCACCTCGGCCTCCCGGTCCGCAGGAACGGGCTTGGCGGCCAGGCCGCTCCCCAATCCCCCGGCCGCGAGCGCCTGCAGCTCGCTCGGCGACAGGACTCGGTTGAAGATGTAGAGGTCGTCCAGGTACCCCCGGAAGTACGGATCGTCGTACTGCGACCTGCCCAGCCAGTTGTTGGTCGTAGGGCCCAGGTCGCTCAGCTTGTTTCGGACCGTGGCACTGGCCGCGGCCACCTCCCCATCCACAAACACGGCGATCGTGGTATTCGCACTGTTGATCGTCACGGCCACATGGTGCCACCCGGCGTCAAGGAAGGCGGCTGCGGTGATCTGGTCCTCGGAGCCAATGGGCGCGGTCTTGATGGCGAATCGCATCGGCCCCCCTGCGGCCACACTGGGCGTGAGGAACATGTTGACCGCAGTACCGCTCCCGAAATCGAAGATCCGCTGCCAGTCATCCACCAGGCTGTAGCCGGTCCAGTTCACCCACAGGGCGATCGTACAGTCGGTCAGGGAGTCCATGACCGGGCCGATCGGCAGGTCCACGTACTGTTGGCCCCCGGCCAGGTACAGCGCACCGTCGATCTGGCCGGCCACCCACCGCGGGGTGCCCCGGACCGCGCCGTGGTTGCCATACGCGGAGGAATCCGCGGCAACCGTGCCCGAGGTCTCGTCGAACCTCCACCAGCCCACGAGACTCGGGTCCGCCGCCCTGCCCACGTCCGCTTGGACCAGACCCAAGACAAGCCCAAGACAGGCCATACCTATCCATCCCTTAGCCATAGTGTACCCCCTCATCATGGTGTCTCGTTCGGGAGATGGAACCATAGACGCGCAGACCTTCGTGGTTGAGGGCAAGACCCCATTCATCCGTGTCCTCCTTACCAAGGACAAGAACCCACGCACCTTACGTTGCCGTACCGGCCTTCGGAGCACCGCTCCGCAGGTCACGGCACTGCCGGCGGCATGCGATAGAGACAAAGATCGTCGATGGTCAGCATGCCCTGGCCGCTGGAGACCCCGATCGTCAGGCTCTGCACGGACCCCAGGCCTGCGACGGACGACAGGCCGATGTCCCACTGCGTCCACGCCGCCGTGGCCAATCTGCCGGCATCGCCGGTGTAGGGCACCTTGACGCCGTTGATCTTCACGTAGAGCTCTCCAGGGGTATTGGCCGGGTCGCCCTGGAAGAAGACCACCAGGGTCGTGATGCCGCCCGCGGTCCAGTCCTGCGCTGCAGCGAAGGTCCGCGTGGCCTCCGACAGCCCGTTGTAGGCCAACGGCATGGCCTGGAGGCCGCTGTGCACAACCGCACGCTCGGCATACGGCGCGCTGTCGTTGCCCACCACGGAGCCCGTGCCGTTGCCGCCGTACGCGCTCACACCGCACTCCGCGTTCGCGCTGTTGCCTGTCCCGCCCTTCCAGACGTAGTACACCCGGTTGCACTGGTCATCGTAGGACTCAAAACCATCGACGACCACACGGTCCACGGTGGTGAACGTCCAGACAGGGCCCGGCCAGACCGCGGGGGCCTTGTTGTCGTTGACCTCGTCGACCCGCCAGAAATACGTGGTGTCCAGGACCAGGGAGGGCGGGCTGTAACTGCCCTGGGTGATCGTCACTGCAGGGGCGGTGCCGTCGGCAACGGCCTGCGGGTCGGCGCTCAGGTACACGG
>JAGOQT010000165.1 GCA_018007255.1 Phycisphaerae bacterium
ACCCAGGGCTACGCATCGCTCGACGAGGGCCAGAAGGTCCAATACGAGGTTGGGCAGGGCAGGAAGGGTCCTTGCGCGACCAACGTAACGCCTCTCCGACGATATCGGTTCGCATGAGAAAGAGGCCCTGCCCGAGTGCAGGGCCTCTTCACCGACTTGAACATGGACAAGCCGCTGAGAACCTCGGAATCGGGCAGGACCTGTGCGTTTCCTCGCTGCACCCACGTCTTGAGCATCTACAACCACGAGACCTACTGCCACATCCATCGGAATCAGATCGCCGAGGCGCGGATGCCCAGGCCCTCTACCCATCCTGACGACCCTCCCGGCATCGAACCGATATAGCCCCCGGACGGCCCTGGGCCGGATGCCTACCCCACCAGCCTCCGTGTCTTGCATCCTCCCGGTGTTCCGTGCATGATTGGACTGACCGTGAGCACGGGGGACTGCCTATGATCGAGCTGCGCGATGTGACCAAGACCTACGGTGAGCCGGGGACCGCGGACTGTGTGGAGGTCCTCAAGGGGATCTCGCTCGGTGTGGCCGCGGGTGAGTCCTTGGCCATTGTGGGGCCGTCGGGCAGCGGCAAGAGCACGCTGTTGAACCTCATGGGCGCGCTGGATGTGCCGACCGGCGGCCGGGTCCTGTGGGAGGGCCGGGACCTCGCCTCCCTTGGAGAGAAGGGACGGGCCGAGTTTCGCAACCGCCAGATCGGCTTCGTGTTCCAGCTCCACCACCTCTTGCCCCAGTGCACGGCCCTGGAGAATGTCCTGGTGCCGACCCTGGCCGGAGGGGCCGGCGGATCGCAGGAGGCCGCCCTGCATCGGGCCAAGGAACTGTTGTCCAAGGTGGGGCTTGCGGACCGGATGAACCGAAGGCCGGGCGAGCTCTCCGGCGGCCAGAGACAGCGGGTGGCTGTGGCCAGGGCCTTGATCAACGGGCCCAGGCTGTTGCTGGCGGACGAACCCACCGGCTCGCTGGACGAGCGTTCGGCGGACGAGATCGCGGGCCTTCTGGAGGACCTGAACCGGACCCAGGGTCTGGCCCTGGTGGTCGTGACCCATGCGGCGAGGGTTGCCGCGCGTCTTCCCCGCGTGGCCTCGATCCGGGAAGGGCTGCTCAGGGAGGGGACGCAGAGATGACCCTGCTGCGCCTGGCGACCAGGGGCCTTCGGTTCTACTGGCGGACCCACCTGGCCCTGGCCTGCGCAGTGGCAGTGGCCTGTGCAGTGCTGACCGGGGCCCTGGCCGTCGGGGACTCTGTGCGAGGGACCTTGGCCCTGCGTCTACACGAGCGGCTTGGACAGGTCCAGTGGGCCCTGTTCAGCGGGGACCGGTTCTTCCGAGCCGGCCTGGCCGAGGACCTGGCCCGCGACACGGGCAGGCCCGTGGTCCCGATCCTGCAGATCCAGGGCCTGGTGGCCAACTCGGACGGCACCCGCAGGGCAATCGCAGTCCAGATCTTGGGGGTGGACGACCGGTTCTACCGGATCGGCCCGGGCCCGGGGACCCAAGTGGCGGAAGGCCCGGACGCGCAAGGCGTGTTCCTGAACCGGGCCTTGGCCGCTCGCCTGGCTGCAGGTCCGGGCGACACCGTGGTCCTCCGCATGGACCGGCCGGACGAGCTCTCAGGGGACATGCCCCTGTCCCCGGACTCGGACAGGACTGTGGCTGCCCGCCTGACGGTCCGCGGCCTGCTGGAGGCCGGCCGATTCGGCGACTTCCGTGTGGCAGCCACATCCGGCCTTGCCTTGAATGCCTTTGTGTCGCTGCGATGGCTCCAGGGCCAGATCGAACGGGCAGGCCTCGCCAACGGCCTGCTCGCGGCCGGCGAGGTGGACGGGGCCCGCTTGGCCGAGTCGGTCCGGAGTCATTGGCGTCTGGCCGATGCGGAGCTCGAGATGCGGGCCCTCCAGGGTCTACGGATGCACGAACTCCGTACCCGGAGGGTATTCTTGGATGGCCCTGTGGCGGAGGCGGCCATGGCCTGTGGCCGGGGGGCGACGGGCGTCCTGACCTATCTGGTCAACCGGATCCAGGCACAGGACCGGTCCACGCCCTACTCCATGGTGGCTGGGGTCTCCCAGTCGGGACCGTACCAGGGCCTGTTCCCATCAGGTGCAGGCAATGACGGGATCGTGCTGAACCAGTGGCTGGCAGAGGACCTGAAGGCTGCGGTCGGGGATGAGATCAGCCTCACCTATTTCCTGTCGAGCTCGGGGAGGCAGTTGATCGAGCGGACGACGCGGCTCAGGGTGTCCGGGATCTCGCCCATGGCGGGGCCGACTGCAGACCCGAACCTGATGCCCGAATTCCCGGGCCTGGCAGGCGAGAAGAACTGTCGTGACTGGGACCCCGGGATCGCCATCGACCTGGATCGTATCCGGCCCAAGGACGAGGAGTACTGGGATCTGTACGGGGGCACGCCCAAGGCCTTTGTGACCCTGGCTGCCGGACAGTCGATGTGGGCGAACCGCTTCGGCGACCTGACGGCCGTGCGCTGGCCCATCGAAGACAACACCGAATCCGGTCTGTGCGCCGAGATCCTCTCGCGGCTCGATCCTGCCGCCATGGGCCTGACGTTCCATCCGGTCCGCGACCAGGGACAGAAGGCTGCAATACAGGGCACGGAGTTCGGGCCCCTGTTCCTGGGCCTGAGCATGTTCCTGATCGGTGCGGCCGTGGTCCTGGTCGGCCTGTTGTTCGCGTTCAGCGTAGAGGCCAGGGCCTCCCAGGCGGGGACGCTCCTGGCCCTGGGCCTGGACCGGTCCATCGTGCGAAGGCTCCTGGTCTGGGAAGGCGGGATCGTGGCCCTGGCGGGCGCAGCGGCAGGGACCGTGCTCGGTCTGACGTATACCAAGGCCTTGATCTGGGGCCTGTCCTCGATCTGGAAGGGGGCATTGGGCGCGCCAGGCGAGCCCATCCAGTTCTTTGTGCGGGCTGGTTCCCTGGCAGCAGGGGCCGGGATCGGCCTGTTCACGGCCCTGATCGTAATGGCCTGGACCTCTGCAAGGCAGGTCAGGCACACGGCCCACCAGTTGCTGACCGGGGCGGTCGGGACGTCCAAGACCGGGCCCAGATCGGGGTCGAGGGCCGGCGTTGCCTTGCGTGTATCAGGCCTTGCGATCCTGGGGGTGATCCTCATGGTGACCTTCTGGGGTAGGGGGGCAAGCCAGGGTGCTCGCGCCGCGGGCGTGTTCTTCTCTGCGGGGGTGGTGCTCTTGGTCAGCGGCCTGACTGGGGCGTGGGCCCTGCTGAGGCTGATCGCAGACCACGGCGAGATGCCCAGGGTGACCTTGGCCGGCCTGGCCGTTCGCAACGCCACACGGAGGCCGGGCAGGAGCCTTGCCGTGATCGCCATGCTGGCCTGCGGCGTGTTCATGGTGATTGCAGTGGGGTCCAACCGCAAGGACATCCGATCCGATCCGGCGGACCGAAAGACCGGAACCGGCGGATTCGCCCTGTTTGCCCGGACCACGGTGCCCATCCTCCAGGACCTGAACACCGCCTCCGGTCGCAAGGCCATGGGCCTGGACGACGCGGCTTTCGCGGACGCCGGGTTCGTCCAGATCCGCGTGGCCGCAGGGGACGACGCAAGCTGTCTGAACCTCAATCGGGCCCAGCGTCCGACACTCCTGGGCGTGGACCCCAATCGGCTCAGGGATCGATTCACGCTCCGGGAGTCGTTGAACCGGGCAACCGGACACGGGATGCAGGACGCGTGGCCCCTACTCGAACAAGACCTGGGGCCCGATGTCGTGCCTGGGATAGGGGACCATGCCACGGTGATCTGGGGGCTGGGCAGGTCCGTGGGCGACCGGATCGAGTACACAGATGAAAGGGGGAGGCGGTTCTTCGTCCAGGTCGTGGGTGTGCTGGAGAACTCGCTCCTGCAGGGCAGCCTCGTGATATCCGAACAGGCCTTTGTAGACCGATTCCCGTCCAAGGCGGGGTACAGCGTGTTGTTGGTGGAGAGCCCCGCCCACAGGGCCTCTGCGGTGTCGGACGCCTTGTCCAGCCGGATGGCCGACCTGGGCATGAGCGTGGAGTCGAGCGAGGACCGCCTGGCCTCCTTCGCCCAAGTGGAGGCCACGTATCTGGCGGTCTTCCATGCCCTGGGCGGGCTGGGCCTGGTCTTGGGCACCGTGGGCCTGGCCCTGGTGGTGCTCCGCAACCTCCTGGAACGCAGGGGGGAGTGGGCCATGATGCGGGCCGTGGGCTTCGACCGGACCACGCTGGTCAAGATGGCCTTCCTCGAACACTGGGGTCTGCTTGGTGTGGGCCTGGTCATGGGCGCAGGCTCTGCCCTGATTGCCATAGGCCCTGCGTTACGAGCGGGCCCTGGCCGCCTGCCCGTACTGCCGATGGCCGCCACACTGGCTGCGATCGCCTTGAGCGGTGCAGTGTGGGTCGCCGTGGCGTGCGCTTGGTCCTTAGGGGGACGGATCTTGGACGCACTCCGACATGAGTAGGGGGCGGCATGTCCCCTGTATTCGCCATGTTGTCCAGAATGAAGAACTTGGGAGATTCCTTATTGACGCGCACGGATGAACCTGGGTAGACTACCCCAGGTTATCCAGGAGACGATGCAGGGATTGCAGTCACCCCGCGGTCCTGCATCCCGGCGGTACTTCCGGGGGGTGGGAGGAGGCATGATGTCTCGGATGAGAAGCCCCGCGTTTGTGCACGTGTGCTCTGCGCTCGCTGTTGCATTGCTGACGGGACTGCCCGGCCAGGCCCAGTACAGCGGGGGCACGGGCGATGCGGTTGATCCGTACCGGATCGCCTCTGCTGCAGACCTGATCGCACTCGGTGCAAACCCCAGCCACTACGACAGACAGTTCGTCCTGGTTGCGGACATCGATCTAGACCCGAGCCTGCCGGGCGGCAGGGTCTTTGACAAGGCGGTCATCGCACCCGACACAGACGACACCCAGGACTGGTTCCAGGGCGCTGCGTTCACGGGCGTCTTCGACGGCGCCGGGCACACCCTCTCGCATCTGACGATCCGAGGCGGACAGATGCTCGGCCTCTTCGGGCAACTGGGCGCGTCCGCGAGGGTCTCCGATCTGGTTCTCACAGCGGTGGAGGTCACCGGCACAGGAGAGGACGTGGGGGCCCTGGCGGGCCTGAATGGCGGCGCAGTCGCCCAGGTCTCCAGCAGCGGCTCGATCACGGCGTGGGCGGTGGTCGGCGGCCTCGTGGGCAGGAATTGGGGCAGCATTGTGGCGAGCCATGCGGCTGGATCGGTCAGAGGCAGCGCCGGGTACGTAGGCGGGCTTGTGGGGGTGAACTACTTTGATGAGGCCCGGCGCCCCGGACGGATCAGCGCGAGTTCCAGCCTCTGTGCAGTCACCGGAGTCGGTGGGGTCGGCGGCCTGGTGGGCTGGAATGCCGGCACCAGCGCGGTCGCCAGGAGTTCCAGCGCAGGCCCGGTCACCGGGGTCGACAATGTCGGCGGCCTGGTGGGCTACAACAGCGGCAGCGTCACTGTGTCCTTCAGCACAGGCCCGGTCAGCGGATCCAACGCGGTGGGCGGCTTGGTGGGCTACAACGGGGGCAGCATCGCGACGACCTACAGCGAGGGGGCGGTCGAAGGGTCGGGGGACTATGTCGGGGGCCTGGTAGGGGGCAGCGGCGACCAGGGTCTTGTCCAGTCGAGCTTCTGGGACACCGACGCGTCCGGCCAGGCCACCAGCACAGGCGGCACCGGCAAGGCCACCCCCGAGATGCGGACGGCCCAGACCTTCCTTGAAGCGGGATGGGACTTCGTGGGCGAAACGGCAAACGGCATGGAGGACGTCTGGCGTATAGACGAGGGTCTGGACTGCCCGAAGCTCCGTTGGGAAGCGACAGGGGAGTGGAGTCTGAGCAAGACGCTTGTGCCTTCCTCCGCGGGGGACGAGAGGATCAGCCCGGGCGATCCGGTGACCTACAGCATCGTGCTGGACACCCTGGGTCTGGGGATGGACCTGACCCAGGTCCAAGTGGTGGACTACCTGCCGGAGGACGTGGACTTCGTGGCGGCTGAGGCCGGCCCTCCGGATGGGCTCTACGATCCTGCGCAGCATACCGTCACGTGGCTGGTTCCGTCCGTGGCCGACGGATCCTCGGTGGAACTGCGGGTCCTGGTCACTGTTCGCGAGGCCGTGGCGCCCGGCACCCGGATCGTCAACCTGGCCGCGGTCAGCAGCGACCAGAAGCCGCCGAGGACCGCCAGCGCCGCATTCGCCACGGCCGCCTCGGGCACGGGCTCCCTGGAGTTCGCGGATGCCGCCCTGAAGTCCGAGGTCGCGAGAGCCCTGAACGTGCCGGACCCCAACGTCTCGGACATGCTCAGGCTTACGGAGCTCGACGTGAGCGGAAAGGGCATCACGGACCTGAGCGGTCTTGAAAACGCCAGGAATCTCAAGTGGTTCTATGCCCAGGGCAATCAGATTGTGGACCTGGAGGCCCTCAGCGGTTTGGTGAGTCTGGAGCGGGTGTACCTGACCAACAACCCCCTGCAGGCGTCCGCGTTCGAGGTCGTCAGCGGATGGGTCAATCTGCAGTTCCTGCAGTTGGACTACACCAACGACGAAATCGAGGACATCCCTCCTGCGTGGGTGACGAACCTGAGGAAGCTCGCGGTATTGAACGTCCGCGGCAACGAGCGTCTCCGGAAGGGCGATCCATGGGTGCCCGGGATGAGGGCCATCTGCCAGGGCAACGGGGGCAGCCTCCTTGTCGATTGAACGAAGGAAGGAGATCTTGCATGAAACGATCGTTTGTGGCGTGTGTGCTGGGAATGGCCGCGCTCTGCGCAGGGGCCCGGGCCGGGGCGTGGGAGACCGTGGGCACGCTGGATCACTTCTTCCCCAGCGCAGACCTCTGGGAGGGGTACGCCCTGGGAGGCGAGCTGAAGGCCGTGCTCTGGACCACCCCCAGGTGGGGCATCGGCCTGACCGGCGGATACACCCAATGGGGCGTGGACGACCGTGCCACAGCGGTCTCCAACCTCGTGACCGATACATGGGAAGGACATGCCTCCTACATCCCGTTGGGGGCCTCGATCTTCGCGCGACTGGGAGCCAGTAACCCGGGCAAGGCCTCACTCACAGTGGAAGGCGGCCTGCGCTACATGATCTGCGACTCCCAGGTCGAGCTCATGCGGACCACGATCATCCCCGGCGACGCCCCAGACAGGGAGTCCTTCGACCTGGACTGCGAGGACGGGATCGTGGCGAGGATCGGGGTAGGAATCCGGTGGCCACTGGGTAACAAGGACCGCCCCTTGGAGCTGCTCCTTGCAGGCGGATATCAGTTCGACCTGGACAAGGGTGATGTCACAGACGACGGATGGCTGGGCCTCCGCGAGGAGATTGAGCTCGAGGCCTTCTACATCGAGACGGGTCTGGTCATCCCGATCCGGTAAGGACCTGCACGTCCGGACCCTCCCAGTCGGCCGTTGCTGCGAGTCCCCGCCGGTCTGATTCCCGCCTGCGGGCATCAAGCCGTGCCCGCGGCCGGGGATGGCGGTTGAGGTCACAGGCCTATCACGCGACGGGGGCCGGATCTGTCCGGCCCCCGTCGCTATGCGCGGGCGACCCTCCTTCAGCCAATGCTGGATGCGCCTGGACTCCAGGCTGGACCTGCTGGGGTCGCCGGACTTGGCCATTGCTGATCGGACCCTCCGCCCCTCGATCTCGCCCGGGAGGTCTCGGACGCGTGATACCATGTCGTCGTTCTTCCTGGAAGAACGACGACAGGTCAACTGCCTCGAGGGCCGTGCCCCTGATGGGCGCTACTGGGGCGACGTGCCCTCTATGCGGTGGATCCTGGGCCCGAGTGTCTTGCCGACGTAGCGAAAAGACTGGGCCATGAGTATGAAGAACACCACCATCGCCACCAAGAGAAGCAGGGTGGTGATCACGTGGCGGGGCCGAAGACGCCTCAGCGACGGGGCGAAGGCCAGCAGGGCGAGGGCGGCAGTCAGTACGGTCACGGCATCCCAACTGGCCCTCTGCCAGTAGCTTCCCCCGAGGTGAAGCCACATGCCGAACTCGTCGAAGGTCAGCGCCATGCCGATGCCGTACAGGGCCGCAAGGACCCTCAGTGCACGGCCTTCAGGCCGTTGAAACAACAGGATCGCCCCCACAGCCGAAAGGAGGAAGATGCCCAGGTTGAGGTGGTGGAGGTGGGTGCCGCCCACGTGGAGGTACAGGTCCGGGATCCGCCGCGACATGATCAGGAATACAAGGATGCGCACTGCGATGAATGTGCCGAGGAAGGCCACAAGGATCACACGGGCCAGGCGGTGCGGAAATCCCCTTCCACTGCCTGTCTGCCGGGGGTCCGGCTCCATTCGCGTCCTTTCATCGAACAGGATCCCGTCCGGCCATGCGCCGGACTACACGGACCCGATCATAGGTCGTCTTGCCTGAGAATCAAGGTTGCGGATCGGCAACCCTGAGTCATCGTGGTGTTCACGAGTTGCGCAGCCAACCCCAGGGCCCGTGAACCCTGCGGGCTAGGCAAGGTGGATGCGGTCTGATATCCTCATGCCGGTGGGCGGCAGGACCGGGTAGCCCTGATCTTGAACCGGGAAGAAGACACGGATGTCCAAGAGGATCGGTACCGTTGTTCAGTCGGTCATCAGCGTCGCCTTGTTTCTGGCGGCCGCCATCATCCTCTACGATCGGCTCAGGCACGTCCACCTCCACGAGGTCCTGTCCTGTCTCCACAGGACCTCCGGATGGGCCCTGGCATGGGCCGTAGTCCTGACC
>JAGOQT010000166.1 GCA_018007255.1 Phycisphaerae bacterium
CCAATGGACCGGAGGTCCAGGTCAGCCAGGACGGCCAGGAGGGCAATGCCTATGGCCGCCTGGAGTGGTCTCCGGCCTCAACGACCCTTGTCGCCTGGCGGATCGAGCCGGGCGAGCGCAAGGAGGTCTACCGGATACGGTCCTCGCCCCCGGGCGGCGGGCGCGCGACCTTCACGGCGAGCCCCTACGCCCTGCCCGGAGACAAGTTCACGCTCTCCGAGCTGAACCTCTTCGATGCGGCCACGCGCAAGCAGACCAAGCCGCAGATCGACCGGTTCGAGCACGAGTGGGAATCGCCCCGGGTGCAGTGGAACCGCGACGGGACCCGCCTGGCCTATCAGCAGGTGGACCGCGGGCACCAGCGCCTGCGGGTGATCGACGTCCATGCCAGGACTGGGGAGGTCCGCAACATCATCGACGAGAAGACGGAGACCTTCATCTGGACCGCCCACACGGAGGACCTCAACCTGTCGCTCGTCAACTGGCTGGAGAAGACCGACGAGATCCTCTATGTCTCGGAGGCGGACGGCTGGCGCCACCTCTACCTCTACGACACCAAGGAGGCCAAGCTCAAGAACCGGATCACGCAGGGGGAGTGGGTGGTGCGGGGCATCGACCTGATCGACGAGGACGCCCGGCAGGTCTGGTTCACGGCCGGGGGCCGCAACGCGGGCCAGGACCCGTACTTCATCCACTTCTACCGGGTCAACTTCGACGGCACCGGCCTGGTGGCCCTGACCGAGGGGGACGGCAACCACAGCGTGGAGTACTCGCCGGACCGGAGGTACCTGATCGACACCTACAGCCGCGTGGACCGGGCCCCGGTCCACGAGCTGCGGCGGGTCGCGGACGGCCGGCTCGTGTGCAGGCTCGAGGAGGCGGACGTCACGGAGCTGGCGGCCAAGGGATGGACACCGCCGGAGGTCTTCGTGGCCAAGGGCCGCGACGGCAAGACCGACATCTGGGGGGTCATCAACCGGCCCAAGGGCCTGGACCCCTCCAAGAAGTACCCGGTCATCGAGAGCATCTACGCAGGGCCCCAGGGGGCGTTCGTGCCCAAGGGCTTCGGCGGGAGCCGGTTTGGGTCCCTCACGGACCTGGGATTCGTGGTCGTGCAGATCGACGGCATGGGCACGGCGAACCGGTCCAAGGCCTTTCACGACGTGTGCTGGAAGAACCTCAAGGACGCCGGGTTTCCGGACCGCATCCTGTGGCACAAGGCCGTGGCGGCCAAGTACCCGTGGTACGACGTCACGCGGGTGGGGGTCTACGGGGGCTCTGCGGGCGGCCAGAACGCGGCCGGTGCCGTGCTCTTCCATCCGGACTTCTACAAGGCCGCTGCGGCCAACTGCGGCTGCCACGACAACCGCATGGACAAGGCCTCGTGGAACGAGCAGTGGATGGGCTATCCCGTGGGGCCGCAATACGCAGAGTGCTCCAACATCGAGAACGCGGCCCGGCTCCAGGGCCACCTGTTCCTGGTGGTCGGCGAGATGGACGACAATGTCCCGCCCGAGTCTACGTTTCGGTTCGTGGACGCCCTGATCCGGGCGGACAAGGACTTCGACCTGTTGGTCGTGCCGGGCGGCGGGCATGGTTCGGGCGGCAACTACTACCAGCGGCGGATGCAGGACTTCTTCACCCGCCACCTGCAGGGCGTCGAGCCACCCAACCGCAACGCCGCTCCCCCGACAGGGAGCTGAGCCCTCTGAGCCGGAGACGAGTGCAGGGTCAGGTGCCAAGCATGGCCGCAGAATCGCGGTCGTTGCTTACAACTAAGGGATCCGCAACAACGGAGACCGTGATGAAAGGAGAAGGTGCTGTATGAAGACGTCGAAGAAGAAGGCATCGACAGAACTGGCCAGGCGAGACATCTTGAAGCTCTCGGGACTCGCCTTGGGCGGGCTGGCCATGGGCGACAGGACAGGCAACAAGGCTCGCGCCGCGACAGGCGATCCGACCCAGCAATACTCTTACTATGACGCGCTCGACACGTTCAGTGTGGATACGCCGCTGGGGCCCGACGAGATGCGGATCACGTTCCTGGGATCGACCATCCCCCCGACGGCACGCCGGGTCCAGCAGATGATGAGCGTCTTCGTCGAGGTGGGCAGTGCCAAAGGTAAAGGGGACTCCTTCGTGTTCGACTGCGGCTCCGGCGTGGTGGCCAATTACGGCGCCCTGGGGATCCCGTTCAGCAAGATGAACAAGGTCTTCATCACCCACCTGCACGGCGACCACATGAGCGATCTGTGCCACATCTACTGCTTCGGACCCTCGCAGGACCGCAAGTCTCCTCTGTACGTCTTCAGTCACGGCAATTCGACTGTGGCCAATCCCACGGGTTCTCCCGAGGCTTACGACGACGGTGTCGTCGCCTATTGCGAGAACCTCCGCAAGGCGATGCGGTGGCACACCGAGAGCTTCAGCTTCCTGTCGACGGGCTACCAGAGCTACACGCGTCCCACCAGGGAAAGCTGGGGATTGCCGGCGGATCCCGTCCCGGTCGGCGATGATGACCCCTCCGACGGCTACGCGTTGATCCCGATCGAGCTGGACTGGACCCGACGCGGGGATGTGGAAGGGGACAACGTCGCCTACCACAACCCGGAAAGCGGCGTGAAGATCACCCACTTCCCGGTGATCCACTGCCGGAAGGGCTCCATCGGCTTCAAGCTCGAATGGAACGGTCTGTCCATGATCTACACGGGCGACACGAAGCCCGAGACGAACTTCCTCCACCAGGTCAACAACCACAAGGACGCGAGCGGCAACCCGAAGGCCATCGACGTGGCCATTCACGAGATGATCGTCCCGGCTGAGGTGTGGGCCATGAAGACCATGGGCTACACGGAGCCCGGCGGGGACGACGACCCCGCGTGGAGGGTGGCCTACAACACTGCGGTCGCCGTCCAGAACAGCTCCCATACGCCCCAGGGCGCCTTCGGGTATCTCCTGAGCCAGATGCCGCTTCGACCGCGCCTGGCTGTCGCGACGCATTTCCCGGTGGCCGACGACACGGTCGCCTCAGCTCTGGCGAGTGTCCAGGCGCACTGCCCGGACGTTCAGCAAGGCAGAGACATCACCTGGTCCTTCGACCGCATGGTGATCCGCGTGACGGCATCGGAGATCACGCAGCTGCGAGCCAATGTCCCCGATTTCACGTTCGGTGCGGTGCCGGCGGAGACACACGCCGATGTCAACACACCCAAGTACCACAACGACGAGAACAAGTCGGATCCATACGCCCAACTCGACAGGAGCACGGAGATCCTGAGCACCGAAGAGGGTGGCAAGGAGACCTATCGTGAGGACGGGTACTGACACTGGCCTGAGATCGGCTGGAAACCATGGGGGTAGCGAACGGATGTCTAAGAAAGCCGTCTTTCCCGGAAAGTACGTGCAGGGCGCGGGGGCTGTGAGGGAATTGCCCGCGTTGGTCGATCTGCTGGGTAAGAAGGGGCTGATCCTGGCCTCGCCCTCGGTGAGCAGCAAGGTCCTTCCCCAGTGCGGCATCGATCTGGGTGCGCGGGGCATTCCTACCGAATCCTTCCGCGGCGAGTGCTGCGAGAGGGAGTTGTCCCGGCTGTCCTCCATCATGGCACAAGGGCACGTGGATGTCCTTGTCGGGATGGGCGGAGGAAAGACCATCGACACGGCGAAGATCGCCGCTGACCGCGCCGGGATACCCGTGATCATCGTCCCCACGATCGCTTCCACGGATGCCCCCTGCAGCGGTTGTGCGGTGCTCTATTCAGAGGACGGGGTCTTCGATCGCGTGTACTATCAGAAACTGAACCCGGCGGCCGTGCTCGTCGACGTGGACATCATCGCTGCGGCCCCCACGCGCTTTCTCGTGGCCGGGATGGGCGACGCACTGTCGACGTGGTTTGAAGCCCGATCCTGCGAACGGACCCACTCGCCGAACGAGTGTGGCGGATATGCGACCGCGGCGGCTCTCAGCATCGCCCAACTCTGCCATGAAACGCTGCTGGCGTACGGTGTGGCGGCCAAGGTCGCCAGCGAGAGGCACATCGTCACGCCGGCCCTGGAGCACATCATCGAGGCCAACATCCTGCTGAGCGGAATTGGGTTTGAGAGCGGGGGATTGGCGACGGCCCATTCCGTCCACAACGGTCTGACGGCCTTGGCCGAGACGCATGCGTTCTATCATGGCGAGAAGGTCGCTTTTGGCGTGCTGACCGGCCTGCAGCTCACAGACGCTGCCCCGCAGGAACTGGATACCGTGTTCTCCTTCTGCGAGGACGTCGGCCTCCCGACCACCCTCGCGGACATCGGGCTGGGGAACGCGGGCCGGCAAGAGCTGATGCCCGCGGCCGAAAAGGCCTCCGCTCCTGAGCAGCCGATTCATCACGAAGCGGATGGGATGACGCCCGTGAAAGTCCTCGATGCCATGCTCGCCGCGGACGCCATGGGCAAGAGGAGAAGGACTGTCGGAAGACACGCCGAGCAGGCGAGCCTGGGGAGTTGAGACTACGCGGTGGCAGAAGGGCAGAAGGGATCGGCTTTCGCCTTGGGTCTTGACAGGGCCGGACGTGCAGGAGCCTCTTGCCCTACCCTGGTCCGGGTCTGGAGCAGAGGCCTTGAGAAACCGCTGAGACAGGCGGGGGAGCAGATGCGCCAAATGGCCTTGTCGATGCTCGTGGTCCTGTGGGGCGGTTCAGCCCTGTGGTCCGGGCAGGGACAGATCGCGCTGCCGAGCGGCCGGCCGATCTTCGCCAGCGGCATGAATCTGGCCTGGATCCGCTTCGGGCAGGACCTGACGGACTTCAATTCCGTGGCCTTCACCCGCGCGCTGGACGAGGTGTCCGCAGCGGGCGGCAACACCCTGCGGTGGTGGCTGCACGTGAACGGATCCGCGAGCCCGCGGTTCGACAACGGCAGGGTGTCCGGGCTCAACCGCAGCGAGATCCCAAGCCTCAAGAGGGCCCTGGACCTGGCCCAGGCCCGCGCCATGGCCCTGGTCTTGTGCCTGTGGTCCTTTGACATGCTCCAGGAGCAGGCCGGCGTGGACCTGACCAGGAATCAGCGTCTCATCGAGGACCCGAACTGCACCAGGGCCTACATCGACAAGGCCCTGGTCCCCTTGGTCCGCGCGGTCAAGGACCACCCTGCGGTCCTGTGCTGGGAGATCTGCAATGAGCCTGAGGGCATGACGACCCAGTGGGGCTGGACGCCCCGCAGGGTGTCCATGGCCCACGTCCAGCGGTTCCACAATCTGCTCGCCGGGGCCATCCACCGCGAGGCCCCCAAGGCCCTGGTGACCACCGGCTGCTGGAACATCCTGGTCATGTGCGACCAGGGGGACTTCAAGAACTACTACTCCGATCAGGAGCTCATCCGCGCAGGCGGCGATCCCCAGGGCATGCTGGACCTGTACCAGGTGCACTACTATCCGCGCTGGTATGGAGAGGCCCACTCGCCGTTCCACCACCCTGCGGAGCACTGGGGATTGGACAAGCCCATCCTGATCGGCGAGTTCCAGGCCAAGGGCTTTGTCCATCTGACCGAACGGGACCGCCTCAAGACGCCCATGACCACCAAGGAGCTCTACCTGTACGCCCTGGAGAACGGGTACGCGGGGGCCTTGGCCTGGACCTGGACGGGCCACGACGGCCTGGGCAACGTCAGGGATGCAGCGCCGGGCCTGTCCGCACTGAGGCAGACGTACCCGGACCGGATCGTGATCCCAGCGAAGCGGTGACGGCGTGGGCCTGGGTCCTCTGATGCCACTCCGGGATTGCCACGTCGAGGGACTTGGCCCAGGCCGTGGCGTAGATCCCGGCCGTGAACAGGACCGTGGCCTGCAGTCTCTCCAGGGCGAAGGCGGCCAGGTCTGTGCTGGGCTCGAGCGGTCCGGTCAGGCCCAGGAGTTCCTGTTCGAGCTCATACACGCGGTCGACCAGGCCGTGGCCTGCCTTGATCTGTTCATAGGCCGCGGTCAACACATCTGGGAAGGCCGCGACCTCGTTGGGGTCGATCCGCACCGGCCCCAGGCCTGGGGTCTGCTCCAGGAGGCCGTCCAGGGCTGCATGGATGCCTGTCTTCGGGGATGACTTGCCTGTCTGGACCCGGCCGTCGTAGTGGATCGTGGTGTGCAGGGGCATGCACAGGTCCTGGGCGTAGTGGGCCAGCAGCCCGGCGTACACCAGGGCCTTGGCCTGTACAGCCGGGTCGTCCGGCCACCTGCGGTGCTCGGCCAGGGCCACGGCCAGCCTGTACGTCCAGTCTGTCACGGCGTACGGCAGGGTCCCCACAGTGCTCGCGGACATGCCGTGGCGGACACACCACCAGGTGAAGTCGTTGCGTGTGGCTGGCAGGGCCGTGTTGGCGTCGAACCGCTCCAGGTCGAAGTAGTGCTCGGCGTACTCGGTGTAGTACAAGACCCGCGAATCGGCCTGGAACTTGAACACATCCGGGTCCTGCGAGCAGTGGGCGGCCAGGTCTGCCCCCCTGGCCAGGAATTCGGGAACCCTGCCCTCCAGGACCTCCAGGGCCATGCGCGTGGCTAGGCTGTGTCCTGCGCCGTACCACCCAGCGCACTGCCCGGTCCAGAGGAGGCCCACCAGAACGCATGCGGGGCTGACGGAACGAATCGAGGTCGTTCGCATGGTTGCGTCCTCCAAGACAAACCGCCGGGTCCAGGCCCCTGTCTACCATGCGGTGGCGATGTCTGCAACGTCCTTGCCTTGAGAACGCAGGCTGCCTCGTGTATAGTCCTGCTGTCTTCCAAGGGCCGTGCTTGCAGGCGGCCCGTTGGAGAGCGGGGGTCCATCGCCATGAAGAGACACCGGGACAGGACAACCCAGTCTCCTGGCCGATCCGGCCAGGAGGTTGTGCGCGACAAGGACTGGCTTGCGGAGGTGGTCCGGATCATGGCCCGCCTGCGGGCAGAGGACGGCTGTCCGTGGGACCGCGAGCAGACCCACCAGAGCCTCAAGCGTTCCCTGGTGGAGGAGACCGCGGAACTCTTGGACGCCATTGACGACCAGGATGACGACTCCCTTCGGGACGAGCTGGGCGACGTGCTCCTGCAGGTGGCCTTCCACGCCCAGATCGCTGCGGACCAAGGCCGGTTCGACATCCAGGACGTGGCCCGCGGGCTCTGCGACAAGCTGACCCGTCGCCATCCGCACGTGTTTGGCCAGGCCCAGGCCGGGACTGCAGACCAGGTCACTGCCCAATGGGAACAGATCAAGGACCAGGAGCGTCGGGATCGGGGCAACGGCCAGGACCGGGCCCGGGGCGCACTGCACGGCGTGCCCCGCCACCTGCCCGCCCTTCACAGGGCGCACAAGGTCCAGGACAAGGCGGCCAAGGTGGGGTTCGACTGGCCCGACTCCAAGGGCGTCCTGGACAAGGTTGCCGAAGAGTTGTCTGAGGTCAGGCAGGCCATGGCCTCAGGCGATGCGGCCGCGGCCAGGGAGGAGATCGGGGACCTGCTCTTTGCCGTGGCCAAGCTCAGCCGGTTCCTGGGACATCCCCCTGAGGAGGCCCTGCATCAGACCATCCGCAAGTTCGAGCGGCGATTCCTCTGTATGGAACGGTGGCTCGCGGCCCAGGGCAGGGCCGTGGCCTCTTGCACTTTGGCGGAGCTCGAGGGGCTGTGGGACAGGGCCAAGCTGGAGGAGCATGGCGGGGGATCTTGATGGGGATCAGTAGGCCATGACGGTTCTGATCTTGTAGCCCGCGAGCCTGGCCCTGCCTGCCAGGTCCTTCAACTCAATCAGGAAGGCGACGCCTGTCACGATCCCGCCGATCCGCTCGATGAGCCGGCATGCGGCTGCCATGGTGCCGCCCGTGGCCAGCAGGTCGTCAACCAGCAGGACCCTGGCCCCGGCCCGGGCCGCGTCCACATGGATCTCCAGGGTGTCCGTGCCGTACTCCAGGTCGTAGGTCACCTGCTGGGTCTTGTACGGGAGCTTGCCCTTCTTGCGGATGGGGATGAATCCGACCCGGAGACGCTCGGCCACAGCAGATCCGAAGATGAAGCCCCTGGCCTCGACTGCGGCCACATAGTCGATGTCCTGGTCCGCAGCACCGCTGCACAGGGCCTCGACTGCGGAGGAAAACGCCCGGGGGTCGCCCAGCAGGGGGGTGATGTCGCGGAACAGGATCCCCGGCTTGGGCCAGTCCGGGACTGTGCGGATGTACTCGGCCAGATCGATCGGTTTGGCTGTCATGGTCTTGCCTGCCCTGCCACGGTCATGCCGAATTGAACTTGGACGGCTCCGCCATTGTGGCGGCAGTGTTGTCGAGATGCAAGTCCTTGTGCGGGCACACTCCCGGTTGCCCAGGGTCCAGGGCAAGGCCCGGCCGCCTGGCCGAAGATCCTGCAGAACAACCGGGCTTGTAACCGGGCCTGCCAGCCTGTAGAATCCCGGTTTCTATGGACGTCAGAACCGGACCTGTCCTATTGCTCCTGGCCACAGCGGTCCTTACGGGCTGCGGCAGGGATGTCGACCCCGACGAGCCCCAGGGCTTCATCCAGATCAAGGGCTCGGACACCCTTGTGAACGCCGTCCAAGAGGTCAGCGAGGAGTTCATGAAGGAGTACCCCCATGTGTTCGTGGCCATCACAGGGGGGGGCAGCGGGGTCGGGATCGCGTCTCTGATCAACAGGACCTGCGACGTGGCCACGGCCTCGAGGGAGATGAAGCCCAAGGAGATCGAGACTGCCC
>JAGOQT010000167.1 GCA_018007255.1 Phycisphaerae bacterium
GACCTCGCGATGCCCTGTTCCTCAGGTCTCGGCCGATCTTGACATGGCCCGTGGAAGGTGGGTATAATACATAGGTCTGCAACTTGTTCAAGGCAAGGTTCTTGCGGACAAATAGGCAGGAGCAGGGCCAGGGAGGGACCTCAGCAGATCGACGGACAGCGAAAGCGCAGCCGCGCACCAGCGCATGGACAGGGGGTCTACCCACAGATGAGGCAACTCCTGGTCTGGTCGGCCATCGTGCTCGCAGTCGCCCCAGGCGCAGTCGCGAGCCAGGTCTACTTTGCCGACGCCCAGTTGCAGGCGTGCGTGAAGAGCGCCTTGGGGATCACAACCGACCCGACCGAAGAGGACATGCAGAGGCTGGACGGACTCGATGCGGGGAACCAGGGAATCACGGACCTCACAGGCCTCGAGCACGCCACGAACGCGACCTACCTGGATCTCGGACGGAATGATGAGATCCGTGACCTCACCCCCCTGTCGGGCTTGGAGAGCCTTGCCTATCTCGATGTGGATTACTGCCAGGTCCGCGATCTCGAACCCCTGCGAGGACTGGTGAACCTGATCGAACTCCACCTGGAGTACAACCTCGGGCTCAGCAATCTCGATCCGTTGGAGGGTCTGGTATGCCTCGAGGTCCTCCACCTCCAGTACTGCCTCGAGATCAGCGACCTCCAGCCCTTGTCCGGGCTCACACGCCTTCGGACCCTGAGCCTGACCAGGAATCGGATCAGCGACCTGGAGCCCCTATCGGGACTGGCGAGCTTGGAGGGTCTCTATCTCCAGAAGAATGGCGTCCCGGATGTCTCGGCCTTGTCCGGACTGACCCTGTTGAATACCTTGGACCTGCGTTACAACCAGATCCGCAACGTGGGGCCGCTCCGGGATCTGACCCACCTGACGCAGTTGAACATCGAGGGCAATCCCCTGGACGCGAACGCCTGCGCTCACCTGTCCTGGATGTGCAGCCGCAATCCGCTCTTGACGTTGGACTACGACCCCTGTGTGGTCCGGCACCATGCCCTGGAGATCTCCGCGACGCCGGGAGGCCGTGTGATCGACCCGGGCGAAGGGACATTCGTCTACGAGTATGGCACCCCCGTCCGCCTCCAGGCCGAGGCCTCTCCCTCCTTCGTCTTTGTCGGCTGGTCCGGCACGATCAGCGACACCCGGAACCCAGTCACGGTCACGATGGACTGTCCTCACCAGATCCGGGCCCACTTCCTCAGCCAGTTGCCTGTGCTCTACGTGGACGACGATGCCCCGGGCGACCCCCGCCCCGGGGATGCGGCGGGGAGCGATCCGGCAGAGAATGGATCCCCAGAACACCCCTTTGACCGGATCCAGGAGGCCATCGAGGTGGCGCCGGAGGGGAGCAGGCTGGTCATCGGCCCCGGGACCTACGCCGGCCCGCTGGATCTTGCAGGCAAGTCCATGGAGTTGACGGGGATCGACCCCAATGACCCGAACGGCTACTCGTGGCCTGTACTCGATGCCGGAGGGGCAGGGCCCGTCATCCGCTTCAGCGGCGGCGAGGATGCGGGCGGTGTACTCAAGGGCCTCGTGCTGACGGGCGGAAGGGGGGACAAGGCAGGGGCGATCCATTGCTCCGGCAGCAGGCTCTCGATATCGAACTGCCTGATCGTGGGCAACCAGGCGACGGACCCGAACGGAGGGGCCGTGTACGGCCTGGATAGCCGCATCACAATCCTCCACTGTACCCTTGCGGACAATGTGGGAGGCCTGTACGGCGGCGGGGTGTACGCGGTGGACAGCACTATGGTGCTGTCGAACTCGATCGTATGGGGCAACCTGCCCCACTCGATCGTGGTCGAGGCAGGTCCTGCCCCTCGGGTCTCGTTCACCGACGTCGAGGGCTCCTGGCCTGGCGAGGGCAACCTGGACACGGACCCCGTGTTTGTTCTGCATGGCCGTTGGGCCCATCCCTCCTCGGTCTGGGTGCCCGGGGACTACCACCTGAAGTCCCGGGCGGGCCGGTGGGATCCGACGACCCGGCAGTGGGTCCCGGATACGGTCACGAGTCCGTGCATCGACGCCGGCGATCCCAACAGTCCCTTCGACTCGGAACCTGAACCCAACGGTAGTCGGGCCAATCTTGGAACGTATGGGGCTACGGCACAGGCCAGCCTGTCTTGTTTGGGCACGCCCCTATGAAGAGTCTGAACATCAGGACATTCAGATCCCTGCTGATTGTCCTCATGGCCGTGCAGGACGGCATCGTGAGGGGAGAGACCCCTGTTTTCTTCGAGGACGAGCGACTGAAGTCTGCTGTGGAGTTGGAACTGCAGACACCCGACCCTACCCCATCGGACATGCTTGCATTGGAGACGTTGACAGCCATCGACCAGGGCATCACCGACCTCACGGGCCTAGACTATGCCCTCCATCTGAAGACACTGGACATTCACCGCAACCCAATTGGCAATTTCTCTCCTCTGTCCAAACTGAACGATCTGGGCTGGCTGGATCTCGACAACAGCGGCATCAGCGACCTTTCTGCCCTTTCGGAATTGAGATGTCTGCGATACTTGAATATCCACGGCAATCACATCCGTAGTCTCTCGCCCCTATCCGAGCTGCGCTGTCTGGTCACCCTCATTGCATACAACAACCAGATCCATGATCTCGAGAGTCTGTCGCATCTGACAAGCCTGCAAACACTGCATCTGTACAAGAATCAGATTCACGACCTCTCCGCTCTTTCGGGACTGACTACTCTGGATACGCTGATTCTCTCTGAGAACCAGATCAGCGATATCTCGGCTCTGTCGGGTCTGACGAACTTGCGAGCCCTGCATCTGTACGGCAATCAGATCCGCAACCTCTCCGCTCTGTCGGCCCTGAGCAACCTCGAGACATTGGTCCTTTACGACAATCAGGTCTCGGACATCTCTCCCCTAACGGGGTTGGTATCCCTGGAGTCCCTCAGCCTGGAGGCCAATCCGTTGAACCCGAGATCCTGTAGCATCTACATTCCGCAGATCCTAGCCAACAACCGCGGTGTCCAGATCACGGGGCCATGCGGTTTCCTGTACCCTGCGTTGGATGTGCTTTACGTAGACGACGATGCCCCCAGCGATCCCCTCCCCGGGGACTCAGCGGGGAGCGATCCGGAAGAGAATGGATCCCTGGAACACCCCTTTGACCGGATCCAGGAGGCCGTCGAGGTAGCCGCAGAGGGATCGGAGATCCTCGTTCTCTCAGGAGTCTATCGGGAGAGGATCGACCTGCTGGGCAAGGCCCTCCGACTGACGGGAATGGATCCCAATGGGAGGGGGCCCTACCCCGTGATCGCTGGAGACGGCACGGGGCCCGTGATCCGGTTGGACAGGGGCGAGGACCCGAACTGCACGGTCATGGGATTCGTGATCACACAGGGACGGGCCGAACAGGGCAGTGGGCTCTATTGCCTCGACGGAAGCCCCCGCATCCGGCACTGCCTGATCGTGGGCAACCGATCGACCCACCCGGACGGCGCTGCGGTGTACTGCGGGGACAGCAACGCAGTCTTTGAACACTGCACGATCGCCGAGAATGAGGGGGGAGGGATGGTTCTGGAGAACAGTCCTGTACACCTGAAGGACTCGATTGTCTGGGCCAACGGCCCAAGGTCAATTGTCACTTTGGGGTCTTCCCCGACGGTCCAGTTCAGCAACGTGCAAGGGGGATGGACCGGCGTCGGGAGTATCGACCTGGACCCGTTGTTTGCGCAGGGCCCGGCCGCAGATGAGCCAGACACGGCTAAGGAGTCGGAATGGATGAGGGACTATCATCTGCAGTCCCAGGCAGGTCGCTGACATGCCGGAGTGCCGGCCTGGCTATTGGATGAATGGACCAGTCCCTGCATCGACGCAGGCGATCCCAACAGCCCCTTCGACTCGGAGCCCAACCCCAACGGCGGTCGGGCCAACCTTGGGGCGTACGGGGCCACAGCCCAGGCCAGCCTGTCCTACTGAGCAGGGGCGTCCCGCGGCGAGAGGCGATCCGCGGGTGCACTCCGCGGTCCCTCAGGGGCATTCACATCAGACCGGACTGCCCTCGTCCAGGAAGTCCTTGAGGCTCTTCTTGGCCTGGAGGAGTCTCCGCGTGTGCAGGACCTGCTCGAGAGAGGCGTTGGAGAGGCTGGCCCTGGCCACCGCCAAGAAGATCTCCTCCACCTGGATCTGCTCGGGGGCACGGGCCAGCATGTACCCGACCGTCGGCTCGGAGGCCTTGGTCAGGAGCCTCGCCTCCACCAGGTAGGTCAGGAGCCTCTGGCCGACCTGGGGTGCCAAACCCAGGGTCTGGAAGAGCTGTTCTGCAGGCACGGGGCCTCGCCCGGACCCGAAGGCCCGGGCCACCTCCCGGAGGATCTCGACGAACGTGATGTCGCTGGCCACGAACCGCTCCTCGTGCCTCTGGCTGATCGCCAGGGCCGCGGCCTCCAGACGGGTCAGGTGTTGGGTTGTGTAGACCACGTGGGAGCCAAACAGGACGATCAGCCACGTCAGGTAGATCCAGAGCACCCCAAGGGGGATGAGGCCCAGGACGCCGTACACCGTACTGTACGGGATGAACTCGACCACATAGAGCCTGAATCCCCACTTGGCTACACTCCAGGCGATCGCGGCCACGGCCGCGCCCCACAGGGCGGGTCCGATCCGGACCTTGGTGTGGGGCAGGAGCAGGTACAGAAGGAAGAAGGCGACCAGTCCCACCGCATAGGAGAAGAGCCGCCGGCCCAGGACCGCGCCCACCGTCTGATGGATCTGGCCGACCAGGGCGTTCTCCGCGGTCCGCATGGCCAGGTACATGGCCAGACCCAGGAGCAAGGGACCCAGGGTCAGGATCGCCCAGTGGTTCACGATCCGGTTCAAGAAGGGACGGGGCCGGTCCACGTGCCAGATGTCGTTGAATGCCCGCTCGACCGTGTTGAGCAAGGCCACGGCCGCCCAGATCACCAGGACCGCGCCGAACAGCGTGATCTTGCCCGTATCCAGCCCGGTCATGAACTCCCCCACGATCCGGTCCAGGTAATCGGTCAAGAGGACCGTCTGGCCCGGCCCGTTGGGATCGGCCGCCGCAGGGACAGCACCACCGTTGCCTGGAGGGAGGCCGCCCTGTGCGGGGATGCGGAGCGTATCCAGGTTCAACTGGCCGTACACGAACCTCTTGACTCCCTGCCCCACTGCCTGATAGGAGGCAAACGACTGGAAGATCATGACCGCTACAATGGCCAGGGGCACGATCCCGAAGAGGGTCCTGTAGGCCAGGGCGGCCGCCTGCTGCTGGGTCTTGTTCTCCTTGAGGTGTCGGGCGCAGTACAACCACAGCTTGACCTGCCAGATCAAGAACCGGCTGGCCCTGCCAAGGGACTCCGTGGGACGCGTCAAGATTCTCTCGATCCGCTGGATCATGGGACCTATCGTCTGAGCAGCCCTTCGAGGCCCTTGAGTCCTTGTTCCAGAAGCTGGCCTTCCAGGAGCCTCTTGAGGTCCAGTTGAGGCCTTCGCAGGGTCCCCGTCAGGGGCAGGGCGATCCGCTGGCCCGAGGGCTGGCCGGCCCGGGCGATCTTGCCCTGAAAGGCATAGGGCAGGGTCACGGTCATGTCGAGCCTCTCGTCGGGGCCGATGGAGCCGGCGAGATTGAGGGGGTGGTCCCCGATATGGATCTCCATGTTGTCGTACCGAACCACGCCGTCCTTGACCACGAACCGGGTCGGCTGGATGGCCAGGCGCTGAGAGGCCCCGGCCTGGCCGAAGGCCAGCAGGAGCTGACCCAGGAGGTCCGAGCCCCCGATCAGGACGTCCTCCATGGAGACCGTCCCGATGACCTCCACCCGGTTGAGGTCCGCACCGGAGGCCGGCACGACCAGCCGCTCACACGCGAAGTTCACCTTGCCGCTTGCGCTGGTCGCACCGGCAAACAACGGGCTGACGTACCGGAGGAGCTTGTGGGCCATCTGCGGCGTGATTTGCACGTCCTTGGCGATCTGCATGGGCTGCGGGATCGTGAAGACCACGGGGCTCTTGGTCAGGTCCACGTTGCACGCGAAGTTGAGCTGGCCTTGGTTGACGGTGCTCGTAAAGGCCAGGAGTCTGAATAGGCCGTTCTCAAGCACGGTGTTGGGGTCGGTCTTCCCCACGTCGAGGCCCATGTATCCGGCCGAGTCAAAACCGATTCCGGCCTTGGCCTTGAGGTGATTCAGGATCCGGTCCGACTGGCCGGTAGGATACTCGGCAGAGAACTCCACGGACTTCTGCCGCCTGCCTGCCAGGACCATGTCCTGGGGCAGGAAGGCAGCCATGGCCGGGGCCGCCTTGGCCAGGTCATAGGCGTACTGGGCCTTGCCCTCGAGGCTCGTGGTCTGGGCCGTGGCCTTGTACCGGACCTCGGCGGAGGGCAGGTCCACCACGGTCCCGCCCATCGGGCTCTGGATGTGGAGGTCTGCCTCCAGAGTCCCGGTCGCCTTCTCCTTCCTGACCTTGAAGGTGGCCCTCACGACATTGGGGTCGACCATCGGCCTTCCCTGCGGGCCCCATCGGAGACCTTCGATCCGAGTCTCGTCCGAAGAGAGCGTGACCGCGGTCGAGTCCAAGGTCACCTGCACAGGGGAGCGGACCGTGCCGGACAGGACCATATTGGGGTCCAGGTATCCCAGGGCCACCAGCCACGGCCGCACCCTGCCCAGGTCCACCTTGGAGACGTCTACGGGGAAGGCGGTCGGCGGGGTGTCCTTGTCCAGCGACAGGGGTATGACCGCGTCCTCCACCCGCACAGCTGCCAGGCCGCTGTCGATCTGCACCGAGTTCACCTTGAGGTCCTTGGCCCCGAGGTCCACGGCATATTGGATCCGGGCCTTGGGCTCCGAGGCGGTGACGTTGTTGGGACCCGTAAGCTGGAGCTGGTCGATCTCGGCCGCTCCCTGGAACGCCTTGGAGGCGGCGCCCATCTGGACCACGCCCTGGGACGAGAAGCGGCCGGCGAGACGAATGCCCTTGAGGTCCACAAAGCGGTCCATCTCGGACTGGAGGGCGGCCAGGTCCATGGAGGCCCGGTGCTCGACCCGTGCGAGGTCTCCCTTGGCCTGGACCTGGGCAAAGGAGGAGTTCAGGTCCAGTTGCTCGATCCGGAACTGGGTCCCGTCCATCCGGGCCTTGAACACGGCCGCAATCGGCTGGGACAGGGCCACAGTCTTGCCGCTGGACACACCGGCCAGGTCCTTGAGGCTCAGGTCGGCCTGCACCAGCCCGGCCTCCGCCTGGATCGACCCTGCAAGCCTGCCGGACCGGACCTGGAGGGACTCCTGGATCCGCAGTGTCTTGGGCAGTTGGGACACGACCTTGGCCACGTCCACGTCCAACTGACCGCCCAGGGCGCCCTGGGCCACGGCTGGCCTTCCGTCGGCCATGGGAACACGGCCTTTGGCCTGGACGCTGAGCCAATCCGCCGTAGCCTTGAGGTCCTGGACCACAAGGGCGTCCTGCTGCCCGACGACACTGGCCTGGAGATCGAGGCGCCGGGTAGCCAGCCGGTCGCCGCTGAGGGCCTGTCCGGTGACTGCGACGTCCGTGCCCGTCACCGTGGCCTGGATGTCCTGGATCCGGCCCTTCTCGATCCGGCCGTCCACCCGGGCCTGGACCAAGCCCTCGGTCTCCAGGGGGAGACCCGCCAGTGCGAGGACAGGGCTCAGAGAGGCCAGATCCAGGTCCTGAACCAGGGCCTTGGCCTGCAGATCACCGCTCGGTCCTAGAGGCAGCCAGCCTGCCCGGGGATCTGCAGGCCTCTGCATCGACACATCGGCATCGACCTTGGCCGTGCGATCCCCCTGGGGGATGGACATCTTGAGCGTGGCCTGGCTGGTCTTGCCGGGCGGTTCCAGTCTCAGGTGCAGATCGATGTCGACCATGCGGACCGTCTGGGACGGACCGGCTGAGACCGCGACCTGACCGTCTCGGACCGTCAGGTCCACCTGCCCCAGGGTCATGGAGGAACCTCCGGCCGACTGGGCCTGGGATCCTGCAGCACCCTGCGGGGCACCGGCCGTGATCTCGACTGTGGGCCGCTCCACCTCGGCCGAGCCGCTGATCCGTCCGGCCAGCAGCGATCCGTATGCGGGTCGGACCGCGATCCTGTCTGCGGCCACGCGGGTCGCGCCCGCTGCATCGGAGAAGCGAGGTCGCAGGACACGGATCCCGGCCCACCAGCCCACGGACAGGTCGTCGAAGGTCAGGGTCCCTCCGGAGGATCTGCCGACCCTAGCCTGGAGGTACCGCTCCATGGGCCCGCTGGAGGCGATCGCAGGGATCAGCAGCCCGATTCCCAAGAGCACGCCCAGGACCACGATCCCACCCCACATCCATCGACGAGACCGCTTGGGCGCAGCGGCATTGGACTGCCCTGTGGTGGCCATGACTTATCCCCATGTAAGCGAGGGCTAAGCGGCGATCCGCACACGCGAACCTGCCCGTCCCCGTACAGTGTCCAGCGGCGTCCTCATGGAACCGAGCCCACGTCCCCTGCCCGGCCCTCCTCACCCCTGCATGATCTCGTCCGACTTGTGCTTGATGACCTCGTCCACCTTGTCTACGTGCTTCTTGGTCAGGTCGTCGATCTGCTTCCTGCCGTGGGCCAAGTCGTCCTCCGTGACCAGCTTGTCCTTCTCTTCCTTCTCCA
>JAGOQT010000168.1 GCA_018007255.1 Phycisphaerae bacterium
GTTTCCGGCTTCTGGCTTCTGGATTCCTTCTTCTCCGGACGAGTCATACCGGTTCGTGATCGGCAGGCGGCGATCCTTGCCAAAGGCCTTTGTGGTGACCCGCACCCCGGGCGGATACTGCCGCCGCTTGTACTCGCTGCGGTCGACCATGCGCACGACCTTGCGCACCACGGCCTCCGGGAACCCGGCCTGGATCAGCTCCGCTGGAGACTTGTCCTGCTCCACATACCCCTTGATCAGCGGATCCAGGACCTCGTACTCGGGCAGGGCGTCCGAGTCCTTCTGGTTCGGCCGGAGCTCTGCAGTGGGGGGGCGGGCGATCGTGGCCTGGGGGATGACCGGACGGGCGGCCCGTGAGTTGACGTAGTTGGCCAGTTCGTAGACCAAGGTCTTGGGCACGTCCTTGATCACCGCAAACCCGCCGGCCGTATCGCCGTACAGAGTCGAGTAACCCACCGAGGCCTCGCTCTTGTTGCCCGTGGTCAGGACCAGGGCACCGAGCTGGTTGCTCAGGGACATCAGGAGGGTGCCCCGAATCCTCGCCTGGAGGTTCTCGTAGGCCAGGCCCCGGTTGTCCCACCCGGGCACGGCCGACAGCTCCTTGTGGAACCCGGCCAGGATCGACTCGATGGGCAGTGTGATCAGTCGCACCCCCAGATTGCGTGCAACGGCCTGGGCGTCTGCAAGGGTGTCCTGGCTGCTGAACCTGGAGGGCATGGTCACTGCCGTGACATGGCTGGGGCCCAAGGCTGCGACCGCGATGGCCAGGGTCAGGGCGGAGTCCACACCCCCGCTGACCCCGATCAGGGTCTTCTCAAAGCCGTTCTTGCGCACATAGTCGCGCGTGCCCAGGACCAAGGCGTGGTAGACCTCCTCGACCGGCTCATCCAGGCTGGGTGCACACGGGGTCAGGGGCCTGACTGCCGGAGGACCCTTGGGCTGGGGGATCAGGTCCGCGATCAACAGGTCCTCGTCAAAGGCCTTGGCCCGGCACACGACCTGGCCTTCGGCGTCGGTGATCAGGCTTCTGCCGTCAAACACGAGCTCGTCCTGGCCGCCGACGAGATTGCAGTACGCGACCGGACACCGGAAGTGCACGGCCGCGCGCCCGACCACCGCCCTGCGCTTAACGAACTTGCCCACCTCGAAGGGCGAGGCCGAGAGGTTGACGACCAGATCCAGCAGGGGACGCCCGCTGAATCGGGCGCTGAGCCAATCCACGGCCCAGAGGTCATAGCAGATGGTGAGGGTTGTGTTGAGCCCCTCCAGGACGAGCGTGAGGGGTTGTGTGCCGGGTTCGAAATACCTGGACTCGTCGAACACGCCGAAGTTGGGGAGCCGACCCTTGTGGTACACCGAACGGATCCGGCCTTCCTGGATCACGGCTGCCGCATTGCAGACCAGGCCGTCTGTGCTGTCTGCAAACCCTGCGATCAGGGTCTGGTGGGGGCACTCTGCCGCCAGCCGCTCAATACCCAGCCGGTTGTCCTGCAGGAAGCATCGCTTGTGCAGCAGGTCCTCGGGCGGGTACCCGCAAACGGCCAGCTCAGGAAACACCACGACCTGTGCGCCCTGGTCGGTCGCCTGTTGCCAGAGGCCCCGCATCTTGTCTACGTTGCCGCGAAGGTCGCCCACCACGGCATTGAACTGTCCTATGGCTATGCGCATACACGCCTGCCCAGACCGATCGACCGAGTCCGCCGTCCTCAGAGAACCGGAGAGGGGAGTCGCGGCGGTGTCGAACAAGCGTGGTTCTACAGCAGGCGGGCCGGTTCTGCAACTCCTGGGATTGAATAAAGGGATGACAGCCCAATCGATCGGGCAAGAAGGAAGCGGTTCGTCCCCAGGCGGCCCTGCACTACGGGGTCAGTTGACCGTACGACGTCAGGGCAATGCGGACGGCACCACCTGCCGTGCGTGCCCCGATCCCGCCCATTCTGTATGCTGTATTCTGAGTCCTGAGTTCTATCTTCTGGCTCTTGGCTTCTGGATTCTGGATTCTGCGTCTACTCCTACAACGGAGAGGGCGGGATTCGAACCCGCGGTGCCCGAAGGCACACTGGTTTTCGAAACCAGCTCGATCAGCCGCTCCGACACCTCTCCGGGTTGTCCTGTGTTCAACCTTGTTCTTGCCCTCTACTCTATACCCTCCCCATCTTGACTGCAAGACCCAAACGGAATTCAGGACTTGTCAGACACATGACGTTGTGGTATGGTTCTTGCATGACTGTGGTGCATTCGAGAACCGGGCTCACAGGAGGGGCCTCGGGCCTTTGGGCCCGTGCGCGTGAGGTCCTGGTCTCGCGGCTCTTCAGCGTGCTGATGGTCGGGGCCCTGGGATGCACCCTGATCGTCAAGTTCTTCCACGCCTGGCGATACGATCTGGTCGGCCAGTACCCCGGTTGGATCCTCGCTGACGTGGCCGTGTTGCTGGGGATGGAGGGGGTCCTGGCCTTGGCCTGCTACATCCGGCCCCGCCGCTCCACGGTCCGCATGGCCACGGTCGCGGCCACTGTGGCCTGCCTGTGGTCGCTGTTCAATGCAGGGTGGTTGGTCCGGACCGGCACTCAGATCTTCCCGCAGGCCGTACTCCCCTGGATCCGCGACCCACTCAATGTCACCCTGCTCGTGCTGATCAATCTGCTCAAGCACCCGGTGGGGGGCGTCCTCCTGGTCGTGCCCGGGGTGGCTGCACTGGGCTTCGTGGGCTGGGCCCTGGCCAGACCGATCCTGCCGCATTACCGGAGGGGGCCGTTCCTGGGCCGGATCGCTGTGACCGCATGCCTGATCCTGATCGCTGTGCCGGCAAGAGGCGCGATGATCCGACGGATGCCCTCTCTGCCCGGTGTTTCGGAGATGCACCACAACGCCCATCTGCGGTCCATTGCCAGTCTGGTCATGCCCAGTGCCGGTCTGAGCAGGGACGACTTCCTCAACGCGGATCGCCATGTGCCCACCCCGAGCGAGGTGGTCCCTGCGCTGGGGCCCGAGCCACGCGCTCTCAACCTGGTGATCGTGATCTTCGAGGGGGTCGGCTATCAGCACACCTCTCTGGCCAAGTCCGGGCAGGCGACCACGCCGTTTCTCAAGGACCTGGCCCGGCAGGGGGTGGAGTTCGCGTCCATGCGGTCCACGGTCACCCACACGAGCAAGGCCATCTTTGCCATGATGACCGGGCGGTATCCGTCCGCATCCCAGGACGCCGTGGAGACGGTGCCGACCGCTGCGGGCTATGCCAGTCTGGCCACGATCCTGGGGCGTCAGAGGGGCTATCGAACCGCCCTGTTCCAGTCTGCCAAGGGGAGCTTCGAGTCCAGGCCCAGTCTGGGCCGAAACCTGGGTTTCCAGCACTTCTGGTCCAGAGAGCAGATGGCCGACCCCAATGCGCACCTGGGCTATCTGGCCGCAGATGAGTTCGCCATGCTCGGTCCAATCCGCGACTGGCTGGCGGAGGACCGTCGTCCGTTCCTGCTGACGGTCCTGTGTTCCGCGACCCACGACCCCTATGAGGTCCCGGAGTGGTATGGGCAGAGGGCCAAGGAGGCAGTGGAGCGATACCGCCAGACCCTGACCTACACGGACACGTTCCTGGCCGCCCTGGACAGGGAGCTGACCGGGTTGGGGCTGCAGGGGGATACGCTCTTCTGTGCAGTGGGCGACCACGGGGAGGCCTTTGGAGAGCACGGGATGCTCGGACACGACCTGATGGGGTTCGACGAGGCCATGCACGTGCCCTGGGTGATGAGGTGTCCTGCATCGATCCTGCCGGGGACTCGGGTTAGCCATCCCGTGTCCTCCATTGACGTGGGCCCGACCCTGCTGGGGCTCCTGGGGTTTCGCACCGAGGGCCAGGGCTTCGACGGCCTGGACGTGCTGGGCCCGGTGCCCTCGGATCGAAGGGTGTACTTCTCCTGCTGGGCCAACGACGGACCTGCAGGGTTCCTGCAGGGCTCTGTCAAGCACGTGTATCAAGGGGCTTCGGACGAGGTCAGTGTGTGCGATCTGTCCGCAGATCCTGGAGAGCAGGCACCGGTCAGGCCGGGACCTCAGCAGGCCGACGCTATAGCCTGGGATGTACTCGCGTGGCGGAGGTCTACGGTGTTTCGGCCGGACCAGTCGCCCCGAGGCAGGGTCGTGGTCTTTGAGGACTGGCTGTGCAAGTGGAGCGCGAGGGATGCCGTGGCCAGGTACCGCGGTCCTTCCTAGGGGCTGCGGTTCTCCGTATCCGGTTGTACTCCTGTGGTGGTCCTGTTGCCATTTGTAGACACGCCCTAACTTGAGGTAGCCCAACAACCTCTGTGTTGCGGCTGTTGAGGGATTGGCTAAGGTCGGCAGTCTGCCTGTTGTGTTTTGGAAACCACCCGAATACCCCTGGCGATTCTGTCGGAGCAGTTCAGGGTTGGGACTCGCCTGTAAGATTCAACCTAGTAAGCGTTTAGCAGTGTCTCGCCTTTATTCGTTCCGATAAGACAGGCCGTGGCATACCTGTTGCTCTAACCTAAGCGTGGCTTCATGCCACATCACGGGGCGGTGCGTCCTAAAACCGACGATATGCACGGAGGATTGGCCCGCCCTTTTTCTTTTGGCCGCGACTCGCGGGTGTCCGGCGCTCGCAGACACCGCGAGAGAACAGACGCTCGCGGAGTCACAGGGGACCGGTGGCTCCGCTGTGCCGGGCATGGGGATCCTGCGCTGCATCCCGCAAACCACCCGATCCGATGATGCCGTCTTTTTTTGCATGCCCGAGTTCGTATTGTATACTCTGGGTGAAGCCAAGACGAAAGCCAGTGTGTTTCTCAGAACCGTTAACGCACAATACTCCTTCCTTCTTCTCTTAGGGGGGGCGGCAGACCAGGCGGGAGCCAGGGGGGTCGCTGCCCTTCTCTATTGCGCATGACGCGGACCCCGATGGGCCTGTGACCAGGTCCCCGCCCTGCATCCTTCTCCAAGGCGCGCAGACTTCCATGGTTTTCCCTTGCTGACCGGACTGGATGTGCTAGGATGACAGGCCGTCGTCTATGGAAGGATGGTGTACGTAGGGGAACCAGATGGAGCGTACTGCAATCGCCAGCCCGCCTGGCAAGGTCAAGGCGGCCCACCGATATGAAGTCATTGACGGGTCTTCGCATTCCATGCAGTTCATAGGGAAGAGAGTCCACTTCATCGGGGTGGGGGGGATCGGGATGAGCGGCCTGGCCCAGGTTCTGTTGAGAAACCGGGCTGTGGTCACCGGCTCGGATCAGGCCGACGGGCCCCTCGTGACCCGGCTCCGGAGCACGGGGATTCCCGTCCAGATCGGCCATCACCCGGACCACGTCCCGTTGGATGCGGATGCGGTTGTGGTCACGGCTGCGGTGAGTCCCGACAACCCGGAACTGGTGCGGGCACAGCAGCAGGGCTGCGCGGTCTACCGGTATGCCCAGATGCTGGGCCAGCTCATGAACCGCTATCAGGGCATCGCCGTCAGCGGGACACACGGCAAGAGCACGACCAGCGGTTGGCTGAGCTACCTGCTCCGCAGGGCCGGGCTGGACGTCCACTTCATTGTGGGGGCGGTGGTCAGCCAATTGGGGGGGTCCTCCGGTGTGGGGGAGAGCCCCTATTTCGTGGTCGAGGCCTGCGAATACGACCGGAGCTTCCTCAATCTCCGGCCTACGCTCGCCGCCGTGTTGAACATCGAGGCCGATCACCTGGATTACTACAAGGACGAGGCGCAGATCGTGGAGGCCTTCGGCCAATTCGTCTCCGGGGTGGCCTTCGAAGGCGCGGTGGTGGCCAATGGTCAGGACGCCAATGTCTCGGAGGTCCTCAAGCAGCTTCGACCGGATGTGGAGTGCCTGACCTTCGGTCTGGACGATTCCTGCTCCTACCATGCTCGCAACCTGGAGCTGGTCGACGGCTTGTACGAATTCGACCTGGTGGAGCAGGGGCAATGCCTGGGCAGGGCCCGAATCTCGGTCCCGGGAAGACACAATGTCCTGAATGCCCTTGCCGTGGTGGCCATGGCCAGGCGAGTGGGGGTGGAGGCCTCGACCGTCCTGTCGCTCTTGCCCGAGTTCACGGGTGTGGACCGGCGTCTCATGGTGCGGGGCGTGGCGGGCGGGGTGGCGGTCCTGGACGACTACGCACACCATCCGACGGAGATCCGGGCAAGCCTGGCCGGCATCCGGGAGCGATACCGTCCGAACAGGCTCTGGTGCGTGTTTCAGCCGCACCAATACAGCCGCACCCGGTTCCTGCTGGAGGACTTCGCCGAGAGCTTCCAACTGGCGGACGTCACGATTGTGCCCGAGATCTACTTCGTCCGTGATTCGCAGGAGGGCCGTCGGGCCGTCAATGCCCAGGTCTTGGTGGATCGGCTCAGGGCTCGCGGGTCCCAGGCCGTGTTCATCGATGGGTTCGACAAGATCTGCGACTACCTGCAGGCCCACGTGACGCCGGGGGACGCAGTGGTCACCATGGGAGCAGGAGACGTGTGGAAGGTGGCGGATGCCTACATTCAACGGATTGGAGCAGATCGTTAGGACCGAGTACCGCCTGGCCCGGCATACCTGGTATGGTCTGGGCGGACCTGCGCAGTACTTCATCCGGCCTGAGGACGTAGACCAGCTCCGGGAGGTGGTCCGTCGCTGTCAGGATCAGGGCCTGGCCATGCACGTCCTGGGGTTCGGTTCGAATCTCCTGGTGGGCGATGCGGGGGTGCGGGGCGCGGTCATCAAGCTGGGGGCCGAGTCGTTCAGCCAGGTCCGGGTCGAGGGCGAGTCCGTTGTGGCCGGGGCGGGCGCGGACCTGAGCCGGCTGGTACTGGATTGCGTGAAGAAGGGCCTGTCCGGCCTGGAAGGGCTGACCGGCATACCGGGGTCGGTCGGAGGGGCTGTGCGGATGAATGCGGGGGGGCGGTTCGGGGATATTGGGGCCGTGGTGGAGTCCGTGACCTGTCTGGGTATCGACGGCCACGTACATGACAAATCCAAGCCTGAGCTGTCCTTTGACTACCGATCGTGCAACGTCGCCTCGCCGTTCATCCTGGGCGCCCGGTTCCGCCTGATCCAGGGGGATCCCGAGCAGATCCTCCGCACGGTCCAGGAGGTGTGGATCTACAAGAAGAACCACCAGCCGCTGAACACCCGCAACTGTGGGTGCGTGTTCAAGAACCCCAAGGGCCAGTCCGCCGGGGTCCTGATCGACCGGGCAGGGCTCAAGGGTCTCCAGGTGGGAGGGGCCAAGGTCAGTGAGAAGCACGCGAACTTCATCGTGGCGGAAAAGGGCTGCACGAGCGACGATGTCCTGCGCCTGATCGCGGCAGTTCGAACGAAGGTCAAGGAGCAATCCGGCGTCGAGCTCGAGACCGAGATCGAGATCTGGGAGTGAGGACCCGCGAAGAAATGAGGTAAAGGTTTGCCGCTCAGATTGGGGTCAGATGGGGACGCGAGGATTGAGCGAAACCGGAGGCGTAGTGCCCTTCTACGTCGAGGATTTCGCGATTGAGGAGCGGCCCAAGATGGCCCGAAGATGAGATGGCAAACGTTTAGCTTATTTCCTCGCGGGTCCGGAGGGGCACCTTGCGACCCGGGCGAGGGTCCAGGGCACCGGTCTGATGCGTGGAGGCACGGCATTCAGGTGGGGGCTAAACAACTCAAGGTGGCTGTGCTGATGGGCGGCCCGGGCCGGGAGCGGGAGGTCAGTCTCCAGAGCGGGGCGTCCGCAGCCAAGGCCCTGGAGCGGGCTGGCTGCTCCGTGGTGCCGTGGGACATCGGCCCGGACCGCCTGGAGATCCTGGAGGACCGGGCGATCGATGTGTTCTTCGTGGCCCTTCACGGTGTGTTCGGGGAGGACGGGCAGCTCCAAGAGGTCCTGGAGGGCAGGGGTCTGGCCTACACGGGCAGCGGGCCGGGGGCCTGCAGGCTGGCCTTCGACAAGTTGGCCACCAAACGGTGCCTGGAGAAGGCGGGCCTGGACACGCCGATCTGCCTGGAGTTCACGGGGGACACGGACCCTCGGTCCTTTGAGCAGGCCCTCCGGTCGCTGGGCCCTCGCGTCGTGGTCAAGCCCGTGCGCCAGGGCAGCAGCGTGGGGGTCCACATCCTGGACAGACCGGATGCGGTTCTGCCTGTATGCCGCAGGACCCTGGCCGAGTTCGGCGACTGCATGGTGGAGCAGTTCATTGCGGGCACGGAGGTCACGGTCGGTGTGCTGCTGGATCGTGTGTTGCCTTTGATCGAGATTCGGCCTGTGCAGGGCTTCTATGACTACCACGCCAAGTACGTGGACGACCAGACCCAGTACCTGTTCGATACGCTCCCGCCCGAGTTGGAGCGGTCTGTGCAGGCCAAGGGCCTGCAGGCCTTCCAGGCCCTTGGCCTGCGGCATCTGGGCAGGATCGACTTCATCCTCAGCCCGGAGGGCAGGGCCTACGTTCTGGAGGCCAACGCGATCCCGGGCCTGACCGGCCACTCCCTGGTCCCCAAGGCAGCGGCGAAGGTCGGTCTGTCCATGAGCGACCAGTGCCTCCAGGTGGCGGAGGCTGCGCACAAGGGGCGTCGCTGACCGGGAGGCTGTACCATGAATACAGGGTATATCGGTATCGGGATCATGGGCGGGGCCATGGCCGGCCGGCTTCTTGCGGCTGG
>JAGOQT010000169.1 GCA_018007255.1 Phycisphaerae bacterium
GCCCGCGAGAGCGGCTTGGTCACCGTGCCCAAGGGGGCGTCCAGTTGCTGGGCTACCTGGGCACAAGAGAGATCGCCGTAGTAACGCAACAGGATCACCTGCCTATAGGGCTCGGGCAGTCCGGCCACGGCAGCCTCAAGGCCAAGCCCTTCGGATAACTCCAGGTGGGGTGTCCGCTCGGAGATCCCTTGGACCGACTCCCGCAGGCTCCGGACCCTGTCGCTCCTCTGTTGTTCCTTGGCCACACGGTCCGCGATGCCCAGGAGCCAGGAGAAGAACTTGAGAGGCTCTCTCAACGTGTCCATCTTGAAGTAGGCCCTTACAAGGGTCTCCTGGGCGGCCTCTTCTGCCCGATCCCTGCTACCCAGTCTGCCTGCCAGGTGGGCCAGCAGTACCGGCTGATAACGCCTGACCAGGTGGCGGAAGTCATCCGGGTGGCCATCCAGGCATCTTGTTATGTAGTATCCATCGTCTTCCACAGTCGGACCTCTTCGGACCATCCCATACCTCATGGTCTCACCCCATAGTGAGCACCGAGCCCGTTTTGCGACAGACAATTGCTCGGAGAAATTTTTCAAGAATCCCCTTGCATTCCTATGCACAGGTGTTATAGTGATCTATAACAGCATGACAATGGAAGGAATTGAGGATGTTCCTAAGACTCGAGCCCTCATCCGCTGTCCCGATCTACTGCCAGCTCGTTGAGCAGATCCGGGAGCAGATCGCGGCCGGGCTGCTCCGGCCCGGCCAGCAGGTCCCCAGCGTCCGGCAACTGGCGGCGGACCTGGCAGTCAACCAGAACACCGTGCTCAAGGTCTACAACGAGCTGGTCCGCGAGGGGGTCCTGACCATGGAGCGGGGCAGCGGCACGTTCGTCTGCGACCGGATCGCGGGCCGGGCAGAGGAGAACCGCCGTCAGATTGTCGGGGAGGCCCTGGCCAGGGCCGTGGACAAGGCGGTCAGCCTCGACGTCCCGTTGGACCAGTTGCACGAACTGCTGGACAAGGAGTACCGGAAAAACAAGAGAGGCAAGCCATGAGCGAATCCGCTATCGAGATCCGGGACCTACACTTCAGGTACGGCCGCAAACAGGTCCTCACCGGGGTGAACCTGGAGGTCCCCACAGGCTCCATCTTCGGCTTTCTGGGCCGGAATGGGGCAGGCAAGACCACGACCATCAAGACCCTGCTGGGGCTGCTGAGGCCCGGGGCCGGGACCTGCAAGGTCCTGGGCGCGGACCCCCAGGAGGACCCCATGACCGTCCGACGGGGCGTGGGCTACATGGCAGAGGACCAGAGGATGTACGGGTGGATGACCGTGGACCAGATCACCCGATGGACGGCGAGCTTCTATCCCAGGTGGGACAGGCCCTTTACGGACAAGCTCCTGGAGGTCCTGGAACTGGACCGCAAGGCCAAGGTGAAGTCCTTGTCCAAGGGCCAGAACAGCAGGCTCGCCCTGCTCCTGGCCCTGGGCCACAGGCCGAAGGTCGTGATCCTGGACGACCCGACACTGGGCCTGGACCCGATCGCCCGCAAGGAGTTCCTGAGGCACGTGATCGGACTGCTCCAGAGCCACGGCGTCACTGTCTTCTTCTCCAGCCACCTGCTCTATGAGATCGAGCCCGTGGCGGACTACGTGGCCATCCTGGACCAGGGCAGGATCGTCAAGGCGGGCAAGACCGTCGAGCTTCGTGAGTCCGTGCGTCGTTTTGTCCTTGCGGAGGCGGACGGTTTCGATCCAGGCCAGATCACGGGCGTTCTGGACGTGGCCAGGGAGGGTGACTGCCTGGCCGTCACGGTCGAAGACTGCGACCCGGCCAAGAGAGAGGCCTTCCGAAACGGAAAGGCCCGGTTCATCCGCGAGGTCCCCCTCAACCTGGACGAGATCTTCGAGGCGTACGTGATCGGCAACCGGGGAAAGGAGAGGACCTTATGAGCCCGACCCAGGCCCTGCTGTGGAAGGAGTGGGCCGAGCACCGATGGAAGATGGCCTTCGGGACCGTAATGATGGCCAGCTTCTCCGGGGCCTTGTTTGCCTGGGGCGGGATCTCGAATCGCGAGTCGATGATCCTCATACTCGCCGTGGGTTGCCTCCTCTTGTCGATACTGAATGCCATGGGCAGCTTTGCCCAGGAGCACAACGAGGGCACGGCCTTGTTCCTGGCCACCCGGCCCATGGAGATCCGAAAGGTCTTCCTCTGCAAGTGGATGGTCGGATGGGCCAACACGGTGATACCCTTGCTGGCCTGCGGCCTGACCCTGGGTGTGTGGTTTGCTTCGTCACCCCACAGCGGTTCCGTCGTTCGGAACCTGGTCCCGGGGACACTGGCCATGACGTGGATAGCGACGGTACTCTACAGCCTGAGCTGCTGTGCAACCCTGCGAAGAGGCGGGCCTGCGATTGTCGGTCTGACCGGGCTCTTCTGGGCCGGGGCCATGTTGCTCCATCTGATTCTGGCAGACATCTTCGTAGGGCAGCGACCCACCTCTCTGTGGGACTACTTGTTCTTGTCTGCCAATCCGTTGTACGTCCTTGCCCTGGTGGATCTCCCTGAGAGTCTCAAGAATGCAGGCTGGCTTCCCATGGCCGCCGTCCTTCTTGAGCAGGGAATCCTCTTGGTCTTGGTCCTCTGGGTGGGGCTGCGGAACTGGAAAAGGAGCGTATAGTCCATGGAAACCCTCTGGAAGGAATGGCGACAACAGCGCGGGGCGGTGCTCCTTGGGATCTGTGCAGGGATCCTCTGGCCCCTCCTCGAATTGGCGATCAACTACTCCGACCGGCAGGTCTGGTTCACCAACTTCGGGTCGGGTATCGTGGCTGGAGGCGGTGCGGTCTTTGCCATACTCCTGGCCATGGCCACGGGCTGCGCGGACCTGAGACCGGGCATAGACACCTTCTGGCAGGCCAGGCCGGTACGAGTCGGCAGGGTCTTCTTCGTCAAACTTCTGGTTGGGGTGTCCTTATTGACCCTTGCTTTTGCCCTTGTCATGGTGCCCGATCTGTGGTCCGGCCTCCACGGAGGAACCGCGACCAACGGAGTGGTGTGGTTCGCCTGGACCTCATTCTCCACGACTTGGCCCAGGGCGATCCTGCTGTTTGGGGCGGGGTTGTTCTTTGTGGCCTTGATCCGCGATACGGCCAAGGCCGCCTTTGTGACGATCGGATTTGGACTGGGGGTCTACTTTCTGCCTTTGTTCTTCAATGCACTGGCGCCCTGGAGTGTGTTTGAGCGGTTCGATACTCCCTATCAAGACCGGGAGTTCATCAGTGGATTGAGCGCTACGCTCCGCACCGCATGGTCACAGGGAATTGTTCTGTTCATGCATGTCCTCGGTTATCTCCTACTCAGGATCGATTGGATACCCCTGGGGATAGGCTTGGGTGGGGCGATGGCCTTCACCCTCCTGGCCGTCCGGGCCGTGAAACGCAACTGGCGGTGGCAGCCCGGCCAAAAGACCATCGTCTGGACACTTGGGGCCTCTGCTGCCCTGATCTTTGCTGTCACGCTGTTCCAGGTCCGCGTGGATCTGCGGCCTGTCACGCACAAGGACGGCCACACCTTGATCAATCCCATGCCCCTGGACTGGGTGGAGCCACCCCTGCCCCAGGCCGTCAAGGACCGCGGGAACAGACTCTTGAGGAGCAGCTTCGCCGGACAGGTCAGCCAGGGAGGGTATCTGTATGCGCTGAACTTGGCCTATGAGTCGCATGAAGATTTGGCCTATGAGGAATGGAACAGGCCGGTCCATCGTCATGTTGTCCTGCAGGTCTACCGGTTCCCCTTGGGCCAGGATTCATCACGCCTCGGTTGCGGGGGGCTTGTGATCGGCTCCATGACGGAGATGTCTGCACGCGGTATGGCCTTGCCTGTGGACTCGTACATACGGGGTGATCGTCTGTATGTGGCCTATCCCGATCAGCCCCGGGCTGACGGACCCAAGACCTGTTTGGCCACGTTGGAGATCACCAATCCGGAGCAGCCCAGGTTGATCAGTACCCTTGAGATCGAGGGAACGGGTCGCCTTGTCGGCTGCGGCGATCAGGCCTATATCCTTGGCAGTAACCAGCGGACCGTCCTCTCCCTCAGGCAACCGGACCAGCCGAGCGTGGCGGCCCAATGGACCTACAATACAAGGGGCAGAAGAGGCGTCCAACCCCAATTGCCCATGCGCCTGAGCGAGCCCAACTCTGTGTATCTGCCGTGCAGCTTCCGCTGCCAGATCGTGGGGAGTCGTATCCTCTGCACAGATGGGCACGCCCTCGCCATGCTCGATGTCTCTGAACCGAATGACCCCGTGCTCGTGTACTACGAGGACTGCACAGAGACCGAGCAACTCAAGGGGAACACCTCCATCGCAGCGATCGCCATGGATCAGGATTGTCTGTATGTCTCCACCCAGCGGGGCCTGATCGTGCGGCGCCTCATCCGCCACATAGACGGCCACTGGTCCAGCGAGAGGGTCGGATACCGTGCAGCCACGCCCCTGGAGCGGCTCAGCGGACGCAACGTGTCGCAGCTCCTGCTCCATGACGGTCACCTCATAGAGTCTGCCAGGGACTTCGGCCTGTTGGTCTACGACATCTCGAATCCGGCCCGGCCCAGACGGGTCATGCACAGCGACGTGTACAGCGTGGGGATGTTCGGGATCTGGGAAGGCCTGCTCTACAGTCAAGGCTACGCGGATCGACTCAACCTCTTCGACCTGCCTGCCCGGACCCGCTAAGGTCAAGCCGTCCTCAGCTCGACCTGGGCCTCATGCGCGTCGATCTCCACGACTGCATAACGGCCCTGCCTGAAGGGGCCGGGATTGACCAGGGTGGTAGGGCCGATCCGGTCCACGCCGATGACCTCGTGCAGGTGGCCGGACACGGCCAGGATCGGCCTATGCCGCTCGATGAATGCGCGGATGGCCGGGCTGCCCGCATGGCCGCCCGTAAAAGGGGTATCCAGGCGGGTGCCGTGGGCCGGCTGGTGGGTGACCAGCACCAGGGCCTGGGGACCTAGGCCCCAAGGAGGGTCCTCCAGACCCTGACCGGCCTGGTCCAGGACCGCACGGAATGCGAGGTCGTCGGCCTCACTCGGTGTCCGGCCCGACCCGAGCAAGGCCCCCCCCACGCCCACAAAGGTCAGCCCTGCGATCGGCCTGGCCTCTCCGTGGACCCCAACGCCCCGGTCCGCCAGATAGGTCTGCACCTCGGGCCGGTCGCAGTTGCCGTGCACGGCGGCGATGCGGGGATTGACTGCAGAGAGGGCATCGACCACGCGGGCCGCGGCCTCGGCGTCGCCGAACTGGGTGATGTCCCCGGCCAGGAGCACGGCATCGGCCCCTGCCAAGCACCCGCGGATCGCCGCCAGGTGGGCCGTACTGCCGTGGAGGTCTGCAAGGAGCACGAGTCTCATGCGGGCAAACCTACCTCCGCACAGTGGGCGATCAAGAAAAAACTCCCCTGTGGAGTAACGAAGGATTCCCGCAAGCGTCTACTTCAGGTAGGATGGCCACTCCTCGGACTGGCTGTTGACCCGTGTATTGGAAAGGTCTTTCTGTGAAGAGGTCTCGCAAGGTAGTGATCTGGGTGGGGGGGATCGGCTTGGTGGTGGTCCTGATCGGCATGGCCCTGGCCAAGGGCAAGGGGGCTTCTGCCAAGCCCACGGTCGTGCGGATCGAGCAGGCACACCGGGGAGAGTTGGTCGAGACGGTCAGTGCCCCGGGTCAGATCGACCCCAAGACCAATGTCCAGATCTCCGCCAAGGTCTCGGCCCGGGTCACCGAGATGCCGTTCAAGGAAGGGGAGCGGGTCACCAAGGGGGACCCATGTGCGGTCCCGCCGATCCCGGCCTCCCTGTTGGTCCGATTGGATTCCAAGGACCTGGAGAGCCGGCTGCGGGCCTCCAGGGCCAGGCGCGACGCCCAGGCCGCCCAGATCGAGGTGGAAAGGGCCAGGCTGGCCAGCCAGCGGGAGGGGCTCAAGGGCCGCTCCGCTGCCCTGGAGCAGGCCCGGCGTGACCTCAAACGCCAGGAGGAGCTGCTCCAGTCCAAGGACGTCAGTCAAGCCGCGTACGATCAGGCCAAGCTGAAGTACGATGAGACGGTCTCGCTGGTCGAGTCCGAACAGCTCTCCCTGAAGGCCTCGGAGCAGAACCTCGAGGTCATGCAGTACAACCTGGAGGGGGCTGAGGCGGATATCGCCCAGGCCGAGGAGGCCCTCAGTCACACGACGATTGTGTCTCCGATCGACGGGATCGTCACACGGGTCAATGCCGCGGTCGGGGAGATGGTCATGACCGGGACCATGAACAACCCGGGCACCGTGATCCTGGAGGTGGCGGACCTGTCCCAGATGTTGGTCCTGGCCCAGGTTGCAGAGGCCGACGTGGGCAAGTTGCAGGTCGGCCAGAAGGCCAAGGTGACGATCCAGGCATATACGGACAAGAAGTGGACCGGCAAGGTGGTGGAGATCGCCCTGACCAAGAACGACCTGCCCCGCAGGGTCTCCTCGTTGACGGGTACGGACTACTTCCGGACCGAGATCCTCCTGGACTACGACCCCAACGGCCCCAAGCTCTATGGGGGCCTGCGGGCCCAGGTGGAGATCGAGACGGTCACGCACAAGGATGTCTTGATCCTGCCCAGCCAGGCCGTGTTGGGCCGTCCTATAGACGACCTGCCGCCCAAGATCCGCGACGCCTCCAAGGAGGTGGAGAAGGAGAAGACCTTCACGCCGGTGGTGTACCGGGTCCTGGACGGCAAGAGCGTGATCACGCCCATTCGGATCGGGGCCAGCAATCTGACCGACACGGTCATCGAGTCGGGCCTGAGCGACCAGGACAAGGTCATCGTGGGGCCCTACCGCGCACTGGACGGCCTCAAGCACGACCAGGCCGTGCAGGACGAGCGGGACGCCGACAAGGACAAGAAGAAGGACCCTAACGCAGTGAAAGCCAATCCGCCGGATCCCAACGCAAAGCATGGCAAGTAGTCGCAACGACGTCATCATCCGTCTGGAGAAGGCGGCCCGTGTGTACAACGTGGGCGTGGAGTCCATTCGTGCCCTCGACGGGGTCGGCCTGGAGATCCGCCGCAACGAGTATGTGGCCATCATGGGCCAGTCGGGTTCCGGAAAGAGCACGATGATGAACGTCCTGGGCTGTCTGGATCGGGCCACGTCGGGCAAGTACTTCCTGGACGGCCAGGACACCACGACCATGACCGACGCGGAGCTGGCCAGGGCCCGCAACGAGCGGATCGGCTTTGTGTTCCAGTCCTATGAGCTGTTGGGACAGATGAACGCCCTGCGGAATGTGGAGCTGCCGCTGATCTACTCCCGCAACGGATGGGTCTCCAGACGCAGGCTGGCCCTGGAGGCCCTGCACCGGGTGGGGCTGGCCGACCGGGTCAAGCACAAGCCCAATCAGATGTCCGGCGGCGAGAAGCAGCGCGTGGCCATTGCCCGGGCCCTGATCAACCACCCCAGCATCCTCCTGGCCGACGAGCCGACCGGCAACCTCGATACCCACACCAGCGAGGAGATCATGGCGTTGTTCGACCGCCTCCACGCCGAGGGCCAGACCATCATCATGGTGACCCATGAGGACGACATCGCCCGCCACGCCAAGCGGATCCTCCGCATGCGGGACGGCCGGGTGGTCAGTGACCTGCCCGTGGAGCGGGATCGGCTCAGCGGGGCCCCTGCGGGGCTGGAGGGCAACCGATGAAGCGGGTCATGAAGTCGGTGTGGGCCTTCCTCAGGTCGGTGACCCTGGCGATCCTGGCCTTTCTGCGGTTCCTGTATCAGAGCGTCTATCTGGCCCTGGGCCAGGTCTGGTCCAACAAGATGCGGTCCTTCCTGACCATGCTGGGGATCATCATCGCCGTGGCCTCGGTCACAGCGGTCATCGCGGCCCTGTCGGGCCTCAAGGCCAAGGTCCTCAACCAGGTCAAGACCTTCGGCACGAACACGATCTTCATCTATCCCACACGGCCCTCGACCGGTCCCATGCAGAACGTCTCCTACTGGGAGATCCGCTTCCAGGAGCATCACTTCGACGACCTCCTGACGCACTGCCCTTCGGTGGCCCGGTTCGGCCGGGAGTGCGGGTTGGGCCGGTACACGGTCGGCTTCCGCGACAAGTCCATGGAGCGGGTCGGGGTCAACGGGAGCGAGCCCGCGACACACCTGATCCAGGGCCGGACCGTGAGCCTGGGCCGGTTGCTCTCCGAGATGGACGAGCTGCAGGCCCGGCAGGTCTGCCTGATCGAGCCCAAGCTGCGGGACAAGCTCCTGCTCGACAAGGACTGCATAGGCCAGTCGATCCTGGTCGGGCACCATCAGTTCATCATCGTGGGCATGTTGGAGCCCCGTCCCCGTTCGCTCTTCGAGAGCGAGGGCGAGAACATGGAGATCTTCATCCCCTTCCGGACGAGTTACCGACTGAACCACGAGCCGTGGATCTCGGCCATCGCCGAGAGCCGGTCCGCGGAGGTCTCGGAGGACGCCTTGGCGGAGCTGCGCTTCTTCTTCCGCCGCACCCGGGGCATCAAGCCCGGTGAGCCGGACACCTTCGGCGTCCAGTCCATGGAGAGGGCCCTGAAGGAGTTCAACACGATCG
>JAGOQT010000170.1 GCA_018007255.1 Phycisphaerae bacterium
CGATAGAACCAGAACTGTCTTGTTCTTGTACATAGAGGTACCTCCTTCTCACGTTAACTTCTGGCGGGGACACGAACCCCGGGTAGAATGACCTGACCCTGACTGCTGCCTGACCACACTGAACGTGCAGCAAGCAGTCCCTGGGCCCTTGGTCCGAACGTCCAATCGTCTCACAGACCCTCTTCGCGGAGTCTATAGACCCAGTTTGAATCGGCCTGTCCACCTCCTTCCTTGAGGTCCTGACTGGCAAGGGCGTCGACCCTCGTTCAACTAGCACCAAGTCTAGCGGTTCGCTGGGCACAGAGACAGCCTTTTTGCGAAAAACAAACGCCAATTTGCGAATTATGGGTCCACCGTCCGATGGATCGCACACGCCATTTCAGGCAGCCCTAAGGGCCTTCTTTGGTCAGGCGGAGGTCGTCGATGTACAGCTTGCCCGTTCCGCCTGCCTTGGGCGAAACGTTGTTCCCAACACCGATCGTCACCTTCCTGACACTGCTGAGGTTCACCCCTCCAGCCCTCAGATCACTGAACGGAATGGCCCACTCCTCCCAGGCGCCTGGGATCGTCACCGTCGGATCAAGACCCGCCACCACCTTCGACTTGCCCTCACTGTCCTCCACCACCAGATACACCGGCTCCAGCACGTCGCCCCCAGCCGCCTGGGCCACACCCAGGTCAGCAGGCTGCCATGTGCCCGTCACCGCGCCCGTGGTCGAAACCCCCGAAAACCTCGCACCACAGGCCACTCCCGTCACATGGCTGGTCACCGCCAGCCCTATGTACACGTCCCTGGCCATCACGATCGTCTGCGGGTTCCCACTCATCGCAGCCCAGACCTGACCGTCCGCAGAGTAGTAGCCCCGAAATTCATTGCCCGTTCGCTCCATCCTTACCCACACCGGAGCCCTCGCAGCCAACTGACCCGCCGTCGCCGTGCTACTGTCGCTGGTCGCCCCCCCTCCAGCAGTCAGCCTCATCTGGATGCGGACGCCGTTCGTACCACCGTATACAGCTATGGCAAAGGGAGAACCGGCATCCAGGGTCTCCCGGATCATCACCCCTGCCTTGGCCCATGACTCCGTGTTGGCCAGATTCTCTACCCTCGCCACGATCGTCCCATCGCCGCTGAGCTGCTTGTACACAAACCGCCCTTCGTCCGACGTGCCGTAGATGTCTGTGCCCATCCCGTTCATCACAACCACGCCAGGAGAGACCTCCGCAAACCCCTGCGTCTGACCGTCGAACCGGTAGTACACCGCCAGGGCATCGGCCCCGCCCCGGCTCCACGACTGCGGCGTCGACCACTCCCGACTGGCCTCCGAGTAGAACGGGGACTTGGTATTGTCATACCAGAATGGCATCGACTGCCGGCCTGCGTGGACTAGGGCAGCGGTGCGTTCCGCATAGGGTGTGTCATTGTTCCCCACGGTGGAACCCGTGCCATTGCCGTTGTACTCGCTCACACCGCAGTCCGGGTTCGCACCGTTCCTCGCCCCGCTCTTCCACACGTAGTACACCCGGCTGCACTGGTCGTCGTAGGACTCAAAGTCGTCTAGCACGCCGTACGGAACCATGGAGAAGCTCCACACAGTCCCTGGCCAAGACGGCAGACTCCCCGCCTCATTCACCTCGTCTACCTTCCAGTAGTACGTCCGGCCATACTCGGGCGAGAATCCACCCAGACCCACCTGGCTCTCGGTCACGGCCTTCGTGGACGCCGTACCACCGTCCACCCCGTTGCTGTCCGCGCCAACGTATACCCGGTGCAAGACCGCCTCGCGACCAGACCGCCACGACAGCGTCGCATCCAACCCCACATTCGCGGCGCCCGTCATGGGGCTTGGGTCAAACGCATGCGTCGGAACCTGGAAGAACCGTACCTCACTGAGTCCACATTGAGGACTCAGTCCTCCCCAGTTGCTCTGGATCGTCAGCTTCACGCACCGAGCCAGGATCCCCCCAAACTCCACCGTCGTGTTGTGTACATAATCCCCCGAACCCGTGGCTTGGGCAAACACAGGCACCCCAGGCAGCGCAATCCACGTGCTGCCGTCCTGCGAGAACTCAACGGCCACCTGCTTGGCCCCAGAGCCGATGACAGACTCGGTCATCTGATTCGAGTTCCACACCCACATCTCCTGCAGCTTGTATGCGTCGTTGAAATCGTACTCGGTCCAGGCCGGCATCTGAGCCGTGGCACTGCTGAGCCACATGTCCGTGCCCGTCGTCGAGTGCTGATCCTGGGCGTTGAGCCCAGACCGGTCTACGGTCTTCTCAGGTCCGGTCGTGGCATCGTGCACACTCGATGCCGTGGCGATAGTGGGCCTGATCGCGTACGTATACGGCTCCGCCGTGAAGCTCCACACCCTGCCCCTGTGCACGGTTGGGTCAGGTGGGGCGTTGACCTCATCGATCCGCCAGTAGTAGGTCTGGCCGAAGGCCAGCAGCCCAATCGGATCGTAGGTGTTGGCATCCTGCCCCTGGCTGACGAGCACGCCGTTGGGGCTGGTTCGGCTGGCAGTGTTCACGTCTGCAAACACGCTCCCGAGGTACACGTCGTGCGCGGCCGCGAAGGGTCCGGGCGTCCACGCAAGGCCCCCGGCGCGGAGCACGTCAGTGGCCCGGTCGGCAGGAAGGGGGCTGGTGGCCTGGCCGCTGACGTTGGCAACCAGATGCTTCGCCGCGTTGAGGAAGAGCGTCCTGCCCTCCGCAGTGAGGTTAATCGAAGATCCTCCCGCAAAGTACAGGCGCTTGCCGGCCGCGCTCCGACCTGAGCCACTGTAGTACTCGACATCGGCCTCCCACTCAGCGATCCAGACCTGGCCGTTGTCCGCTCGCCTGGCGATGAGCGTCCCATTGCCGGCGCTGGTGGTGACGGCAAACCCGTCAACCGATGAGGCGACCACGTCAATCTGGTTGTTCGAGCCGAGGGTCACCCCCTTGAAGACGGGGTGTTGCGCAAGGACAACCTCCATCGTGGCGTCCGCGATAGCCGGTGACGAAGAGGTATTGACCCAACCCCAACGGTGGCTGCGGACCATGTACGCGCTGAGGGAGAGGATCGGCGTCCGAACGGCATTCCACTGAGCCACCTCGCTGCCGTCGTCATAGGCCGCACTATCGGTATTGCGGCTGACGATAATCAGGTCGGCTGCATTGAGCTCGGCTATCTTCATGTCATCCAGGGTCCGCCAGTATTGGTGGCCCGGCGTGCCTGTGCCCCCTTCCCCTGCGTAGTCCACGGTGTACCCCTCCCCCCTGAGCAGATCGACCCACCCCTTGTCCGCCGGGACGCCGGCCGTAGGGGTAGAGTTGTCCGAGACCCAGACGATTCGCTCTGCCCGGACTGCCGGGCCCAGGCATAGAGCCGGCAGTAGGACTGTGAACACGACAGTCTTCGACATGGCGATCCTCCTCCAAACGAGGCCTGGACACGCAGGGGCCTGTGCTTCTGGCTGCAATCCTTTATACCAGAAAAGGCCGCGACAGGCAATTGCCGTGTCGTCTACAGGGCCAGGTCCTGGTTGATGGCCGCTGCCGCGGTGCGGCCCTGGCCCATGGCCAGGATGACCGTGGCTGCGCCCAGCACGATGTCGCCCCCGGCATACACACGAGGGAGGGAGGTGCGGCATTGGTCGTCCACCACGATGTTGCCCCACTTGTTGAACTCCAGACCCGGTGTGGTCTGGCGGATCAGGGGGTTGGCCAGGTTGCCTATGGCGATGATGACCGTGTCCACCTCGAGCAGGGACTCGGAACCCGGTATGGGGACGGGCCGCCTCCGGCCTGAGGCGTCGGGCTCGCCCAGTTGGTAGTGCAGGCACTCGATGGCCGTGGCCCTGCACCGGTCGTCGCCCAGGACCCGCTTGGGGCTCTCCAACAGGTGGAACTCCACACCCTCTTCCTGGGCGTGGTGGACCTCCTCCACCCTGGCAGGCATCTCGGCCTCGGTGCGGCGGTAGACCAGATAGACCTTCTCCGCCCCCAGGCGGACCGCGGTCCGCGCCGCGTCCATGGCCACGTTGCCGCCGCCGATCACGGCCACCCGTCTGGACAGGGCGATGGGCGTGTCCGATCCCCTGCCGAACTGGTAGGCCTTCATGAGGTTGGCCCGCGTCAGGTACTCGTTTGCGCTGTACACGCCGACCAGGGACTCCCCCTCGATCCCCATGAACTGGGGCAGGCCCGCGCCCACGCCGACGTACACTGCGTGGAACCCGTCCTCCTCCATCAACTGGGTCAGGGTCCGGGTCCTGCCGACCACGAAGTTGGGCACGATCTCCACGCCCATGCGCCGGAGCACGTCGATCTCCTGCTCAACGATGGCCTTGGGCAGGCGGAACTCGGGTATCCCGTAGACCATCACGCCCCCGGGCTTGTGGAAGGCCTCCAGGATCGTCACGGCATGGCCCGCGCGGCGGGTGTCCGCTGCAGCCACGATCCCGCCGGGGCCTGAGCCCACCACCGCCACCTTCTTGCCGGTCGCGGGCCCGACCCGGGGCACGTCGGCCCCTGCGGCCCGGTCCGCCACAAACCGTTCGAGTCTGCCGATGGCCACGGCCTTGAGGGGATCCTTGTACCGCCGGCCCAGCACGCAGGTCTGCTGGCACTGGACCTCCTGAGGGCACACCCGGCCGCACACCGCAGGCAGCAGGCTGGTCTCCTTGATCACGGCCAGGGCCTTGCGGTAGTCGCCCTCCACGATGCAGGTGATGAAGTCGCGGATGCGGATCCGGACCGGGCAGCCGTCCATGCACAGGGGTCTCTTGCACTGGAGGCACCGCAAGGCCTCCCTCTGGGCCTGTGCCTCGGTGTACCCCAGGGCCACCTCCTGTACCGTGGATCTGCGTTCCACAGGGTCCAGTTGAGGCATGGCCTGCGGGGGGATGGCCATGCGCTCGGCCGGGGTGATCGTCCCGGCCCGGGCCTTGGCGAGCAGGGCCGCCAGTTCGATATCGGGGCCGTCCTGCGTCATGACCGCTCTGCCCCGTGCTGTGCGCCCGATCCCAGCCCGATCCTGCAGGGATGATCCCGGTACTGTTCCAGGGCCCGCCGCTCGAGATCCTTGTAGGCATCCAGGCGCCGGATCATGAGGTCGAAGTTCACCTGGTGCCCGTCGAACTCGGGCCCGTCCACGCACACGAACTGCGGCTTCCCGCCGACCTCCACCCGACAGCCTCCGCACATCCCGGTGCCGTCGACCATGATGGTGTTCAGCGAGACCACCGTGGGCACGCCGTGCTCCCGGGTCACCTCGCAACAGAACTTCATCATCATCGCCGGCCCCACCACGAAGGCCTGGCCCGGTCCGGGCCTGCGCAGGCAGACCTCTCTGAGCGGCTCGGTCACCAGGGCCTTTCGGCCGTGGGACCCGTCGTCCGTGGTGACGATGAGCTCGTCGCACACCTGGCGGAAATCGTCCTCCAGGATGAGCCGGTCCCGGCTCCTCGCCCCCAGGATGGCGATCAGGCGGTTGCCCTTGGCCTTGAGGCCCTTGGCGATCGGGAGCAGGGGGGCACTTCCGATGCCGCCGGCCACGCAGACCACGGTCCCCCATTGATCGATGTGGGTGGGCCTGCCCAGGGGGCCCACGATGTTGGCGATGGATTGTCCCTCGCGGAGGCCGGCCAACTCGGCTGTGGTCTTGCCCACCCGCTGCCAGATCAGGCGGATGGTCCCGCGATCCGAGTCCGCATCCGCAATGGTCAAGGGGATCCTCTCGCCGTACTCGCTGCTGACGCTGAGGATCACGAACTGGCCCGGCTGCCGCGAGCGTGCGATCAGCGGTGCATCCACCTCCGCCGTGAACACGTCGGTTGCCAGGGGCCGGATGCTTCGAATGGTGTGGGGCATGATCCTCGGAAAGGGCTTACTGGAGTTTGTCGATCTCGGAGGTCAAGTCCTTCTTGCTGGCCAGGCCCACCCACTTCTTGTGCACCTTCCCTCCCTTGAACAGGATGACCGTGGGGATGGCACTGATGCCGAATTCGATGGCGGTGTCTCTGGCCTGATCCGTGTTGATCTTGCAGACCTGGACCTTGCCCACATACTCGTTGGCGACCTCCTCGACGATCGGGGCCAGCATCCGGCACGGGCCGCACCAGGGGGCCCAGAAGTCCACCAGCACAGGTCCTGCACTGCTGTGGATCACCTGGTCAAACGTGGCATCCGTCAGTTCGATCACGTTTCCTGCCATACTCGGTCTGCCCCTTTCTCTGGCCGCTGGCAGGGGATCCGTCGATCCCTTGCCTGGCGCCTGCTGTCTGGAGTCTAGGGGCGGGTCGCCCCCGTGTCAACGATTATCCCCCCGGCCCACGCCCGGCCAGGTCCTGACCACACGGCCGCGTCGCCCCCACAGGCCGGTTCAGCCGGCCGCCCCGGTCCATGACCTCTTGGGACGAGGCCAGGTTGGGGCGTTTTTTCTGGTAGCCGGATGGGACATCTGTGGTACTATGGTTTTGGGTCTATTGCCGAATACCCCGATCCAGAGGAAGGAGGCGGCCCAGACAACCTCATCACACCAGACTGAGCGGCCCTCGCGGGCAGGGCCGAGGCACAGCAGAGTACTCCCAGTGAACACCGATAAGAAAGGGGGCGTGAACATGAGTCGATCGATCAAGGCTGCGGTCGGAGTCCTGGTCGTCCTGTTGGCCGGCACCGCAGCGCGGGCGAGAATCGAGTTGGTCGTGAACTTCGAGGGGTTTGCTGGGACGGTGGACGGTGTGGCGTGCAATGGTGTCCTGGGGGGGACGGTGGACACCGAGACCGAAGGAACAGGGAATGCATCCTACCGATCTCAAGGCGGCAGCAATACCATGAGTGTGATTGGCCACAGCTCGGGCACCATGGCCCGCGCCGTTGGATGCGGGGGGATCAGCAATCCGATTGATGACGGGGAGACCGGGATAGGGTTCTTTCGGTTCAGGGTCGACTCCGGCAACGTGCGTCCGCACATGGGTTTGGTGACGGACAACAGCGGCAACCCTGTTCACGCAACGAATACTCAAGATCCGACGGCCGTTCCGGCTGGGTTCAGGTTGGTGTCGAGCGGCGCGGGAATGGATCTCGTGACAACGGACAACGGGACCGTTCTCAAGGCAGGGCTTTCCACTGCCCAGTGGTACAACTGCTGGATCGTGGCGGACAACGGGGCCGACACTTTCGATCTGTATCTCAGTGTAGCCGAGGGACCGGCCGGGGAGGCCACGCTCCCGAGTGCGGACGACCTGGTGCTCGGGGGCATCCCCTTTGCCGTCGCCACGAGCGAGCCCTTGGCCGGCCTGATCTTTGCCAACCCAACGGGAACGGGCCAGGCAGCCAGGATCTACGTGGACGAGATCTGGTGGGATGGAGATCAGGGTCTTGCTCCGTCCGGAAAGGCCAGGGGTCCGAGTCCTTCCTCCGGCCAGAGCGATGTGCCTCGCGACGTGATCCTGGCCTGGTCGCCCGGGCCCTATGCAGCCACCCACGACGTGTACTTCGGGACCAGTCTGGCGGATGTGGAGGGTGCAGGCCGTACCGACCCCAGGGGCGTGCTGGTCAGCCCGGGTCAGACCGGCATGACCTACGACCCTGCAGGTCTGTTCGCCTTTGGCGGGACCTACTATTGGCGGGTGGACGAGGTCAATGCACCGCCCGACGTGACGACCTTCAAGGGCACGGTCTGGAGCTTCACGGCCGAGCCCTACGCGTACGCGACTAGGCCGGCCAGGGCCACGGCGTCGAGCGTACACGAGGCCGGGACCGGGCCTGAGAGGACGATCGACAACTCCGGTCTGAACGCCATGGATCAGCACGGAACCACGGGCACGGACATGTGGCTCAGCAGTGCGACGGGCCAGAGCCCTGCCTGGATCCAGTATGACTTCGACCAGGCGGTCAAGCTGCACGAGATGTGGGTGTGGAACTCGAACCAGATGACCGAGTCCGTGATCGGCTCCGGGGCCAAGGACGTCCGCGTGGAGGTCTCGGTGGACGGGGCTGCATGGACGACGGTGACGGGTGTGCCCGTGTTCGAGCGAGCCACGGGTCTGGCGGGCTACGGGTACAACACGACCGTGCAGTTTGGCGGGCTCCTGGCCCGGTACGTGAAGCTGACGATCGAAACCAACTGGGGTGGGCTGAGCCCCCAGTGCGGTCTGAGCGAGGTGCGGTTCTTCGAGGTGCCGGTGCGTGCCTTCGAGCCGAGCCCGGTGATGGGCGCGAGGGACGTGGCCCTGGATGCCACGCTGGCCTGGCGTCCTGGCCGCGAGGCGGTCGGCCATGAGGTCCACTTTGGGACGGACCCGAATGCCCTGGTCCTGTCCCAGACCGTGACCGGGCACGAGGTCTCACTGGGCCTGCTCTCCGCGGAGGTCGGCCAAACGTACTATTGGAGGGTGGACGAGGTCAACCAGGCAGGCACGCTGCCGTCCTGGGAAGGGGCTACATGGAGCTTCGCGACCGTGCCCTACGGCGTGGTGGACGACTTCGAGTCCTATGACGACACGTGCAACCGGGTCTTCTTCAGTTGGCTGGGAGGCGCACCCGACTCCGGGTCCACGGAGGAGGGTTGTCTGCGGCCTGCGTTCAGCGGCAACGGGACGGGATCGGCGGTAG
>JAGOQT010000171.1 GCA_018007255.1 Phycisphaerae bacterium
GCCCGGCCCGCTTGATCATCTCCGCCGTGCCTTCGATGGCCTCCACGGCGATGACCTGTCTGTCCTTGACGGCCACGGCCTGGCCGATATCCAGCTCTCCGACCCTCTTGGCGATCCGCCACCCGTACTCGATGTCGGCCTGGCAGCCGGACCCTCGCGAGGTCAGGAGCCCCTCCGTAGCCATATGGTCCTTGCAGTACATGGTCGAGTCCTCCAGCGTGATGCCGCCGCTGGCCAGCTCGTCGGCCAGGGCCCTGAGGAACGTGTCGGTCTGCCGGTCCTTGCGGCCGATCCTCCAGTACCAGATCCGGACGGCCCTCCAATCGGGCAGGTGACGCACGATCAGCCAGGAGGCCAGGAGCTGGACCTTGGCGACCTGTCCGACCAGGATCGCACGGGACACGCCGTGGCGCCGGAGTCTGCGGATCCAGGCGCCCGGCCGAGCCACGCTGACCTCATAGAACGTGTCGACATGCCCCGCCAGGCCGGGCTCCACGGACCCCCTCAGGCCCACGCACACGACCGTCACCCCGGCCCTCCTGGCCCCGTCCGCGACCAGGAAGGGCAGGCGCCCGCCCCCGGCAATCAGTCCCACCATCCCTGCACTACTCCTCTCTCGGCTCGTTCTGCGCCCACCCGGCCAGGAGGGACAGGACCTGCTCCTGGAGATCGGGCCGCGGCGACTGGGTGAAGCCGGCCGTGGGGTCGCGCAGGACGGTGAGGCGGGGACCGAGAGGCCGATACACGGCCGGGTCCGTGGGCCCGAACATCGCAATGGTCCTTGCGCCCAGCCCCCCTGCAAGGTGGCTGATCCCGCTGTCCTGCCCCACGAAGGCGTGGGCCACGCTGATCACCGCCAGGACCTCCTCCAGGGCGAGCCCGGTCAGGACCCTGGCGCACCGGCGGAGCCGGGCCTTGGTCTGGCGGTCGAGCCGCTCCTGTTCAGCGGGTCCAAGGAGAAAGACCCCCTGCATGCCGCGCGACGCCAGGCCCTGGGCCACGGCGATGTAGTTGTCCACGTGCCAGCACTTGGTCGGGCTTCCGCTGCCCGGGTGCAGGACCACCAGGGGCGTGGAGAGGGTCAGTCCCGCGGCCCCCAGGATCCGGGTCGCCCTCTCCTTGTCGGCCGCGGTCGGTTCGATCCAAACGGCCCTCTCCAGAGGAGCGGACCCCTGCAACGCCAGAGGACACTGGTCCTGGAACTCGCGGAGGTAGAACTCGCTCAGGTGCCGCGAGGCGTCGGGCGGCCTCAGGGGCAGGGAGATGACCTCGGCACTGTGGCTGCAGTGGACGGTGTAGATCAGGTTCCTCTCAAACGGACCTCCCGGCTCGCCCAGGAAGGTCACGATCCAGGTGTACCCCGAAAAGGCCACGATCAGAGGATCGCGGTCGGCCACATCGAAGGCGGCCGGCTCGCCGAAGAGCCTGTGCAGGTCCATCACGTCCATGGACCGCACCGCGTCCACGCAGGTCCGTCCGGGCAGGATCTTGAGGGTCTCCATGTGCCCGAGGAGATCGACCTCCCCCAGGTCCAGCCTCTCCTTGAGGCACAGGGCCAGCGGCAGGGTCAGGATGCAATCTCCAATCGCCCCGGGCTGGATGATCAGGCCCCGCAGGGAGCGTCGAACGGCCTGGGAGTGCTCCTCCCGGACCAGGTCCAGGACATCGTCCGGTCGTTGTGCCATGCAGTCTCCGCGGCTCCGAACCGATCCCGCGATCGTTCGCGGTCCACAGAGGTATTGTAGCGGGCGGCTGGAGAGGAGGCAACGGCCTCGCACGGCCCTAGTCCGCGGCCAGGCGGGACCGCACCTCATCCGCCAGGGCTCGGAATTCACGGGCAGGCGTGCTCCCCGGGGCATGGGTGAAGATCGGCTTGCCGGAGCCTGGGCACTCGGCCAGTCGCACGTTGCGGTGGATGACCGTGTCCAGTACGAGCGGGCCGAACAGGCCCCGCATCTGGCCCTGGATCTGCCGGCACAGGGCCACCCGGTCGTCCACGAACGTGGGCACGAGCCCCAGCGTGCCGACCGCACAGGGCCGGAACCGCGAGCGAAGCACGTCGATCGTCTCGAACAGGCGGGGCAGCCCCTCCAGGGCATAGCCCTGGGTCTGGACAGGGCAGATCGCGTGGTCGCTGGCGACCAGTGCGCAGGTCATCAGGAAGCCCAGGTGCGGGGGACAGTCGATCAGGCAGTAGTCGTAGTCCTCCGCAACGGCCCTGAGCTTCTCGCCCAAGACCAGTTCCTTGCCCGGATCGTCCCGCATGTCCGACTCCGCGGCCCCGAGCGAGGCTGCGCCGGGCACAACGGTCAGTCCGGCCAGGGAGCTCGCCAGGGCGGCCTGGGAGATCGGCTCCCGGGGATTCACGAAGACATCGTACAGGGTCCGGGTCGCCCCGCTCGGTTTGCACCCCAGGCCGATCGTTGCGTGTGCCTGGGGGTCCAGGTCGATCAGGAGCACGCGGTGCCCGGCCACGGCCAGCGCAGCGCCGAGGTTGATCGCGCAGGTGGTCTTGCCACACCCCCCCTTCTGGTTTGCCATGGACAGGGTCTTCATGCCCTTCTCCAGTGCGTCCGCCCCTCCCATGGGAGGACCCGTGTGTCCTTGTGCCCGGGCCCCATACCGGACAGGGACCCAGCCTGTCTATGTATCGAAGAGAAGCCGGACCGAGTCCACTGGAATCCGATTCCATTGGAACAAGGTCCAAATCCTCGCGGGCCCATCCCTAACACTCCGGAAACACAAGCACTTACAGAAGCACCCCAGGAGGCACCAACCAGCGAGGAGGCCAAGTCTACGCGAAATTTACGCGGGGAAACGCCGAATAGTGAAGATATAGCCGCGGCCATCGCCGCCCTGCCGCTCCCGGACGAGCTACGGCAGGCGATCCTAGATACGGTCCGGGGGTACACGGGCGGACGGCAAACTTGACCGGGTCGTGTCCGGCGATCCACCAACGGGACTTGGCCGAGGGATGGGGGCGGGTGGGGACGCCCGACGATCTGGGCTGCCCGTGCTGAACAAGGGAGGCCATGGGGTACGAAGTCCAATGGATGGGCTTTGAGACGAAGAAGGAGACTGTTATGCCGACCCGTGTAAGACGCTACAGCAATCCGAGAGATGCTGCCCAACTGCCTCTAGATAATGGGCTTAGTCATCCATCTCTGCTCCGGCCGTCGGCGTGCTATACTGATACAAGAACAGGACAGGGCGTCTTATATGGATCAGTCTAATCACTGTTATGCCTAGGGGATGCCATTCACTCCACTGCACATGGGCCCAGGCCTACTGGTTAAGGCGTTGATGCAGGGCGCCTTCTCCCTGATGGTCTTTGGCTGGGCTCAGATCGTGATGGATGTCCAGCCGCTCCTGGTGATGATCACAGGCGAGGGTCACTTGCACGGGTTCACACACACGTACCTGGGCGCAACACTGCTCGCCGTCTTCTCGGCTGCAACCGGCAAATACCTGTCTGAATTTGGTCTCCGTCTGATCGGCCGCAACGAATTCCTTCCTATCCGGTGGCCTGTGGCTGCCATATCGGCATTCATTGGCACCTTCAGCCATGTGCTACTTGATAGCGTCATGCACGCGGATGTTCAGCCCTTCTGGCCGATTAGCGTAGCGAATGGCCTGCTCGGCGCAGTTAGCATCCAGGCGCTGCATTGGTTCTGCATTGGGGCAGGTGTGTTGGGCGCCATACTGTATTTCGCCTTGGCATCCCGTTTGCCTAGGCATAACCATTCGCTGCAGGCGCGACGGCCCTGACGGGCCGCGGCCTGAGCTCAAACGTTAGATGGATCCGCCACGTATTCGCTAGGCTGTTAACTAGCCCCTGGCTCACACAACATGCGCGACGCACTAGACATTACCTTCAATTTCTACAGCGATACGCCCAAAGGCGGGGACCCCGACTCTCGAAGTCCGACCCTCCGTCGATATCACAAGCTGCTGTGGAGCAAGGCATTGCCCAGTGGGCGAGTATTCAAACTAGTAGACTCCCGACCCAATAGCTACCTGTATCACGAATCCGATCTGGGACAGTTTTTCCTTAACAGCGACGCGATTACGCACTCCTATCGGACCGCTAAACGGATTGCGCACATAATCAAGCTAGTACCTGCCGATGTCGTTGACGCATTATTCGACTATGGCAGCACGATTGGTGCATATACCATTTTCCCTGGCAACAGAGTTGACAACAAGATGACCATCAACGGCGAACGGGGTTGCAGCTCAAGGATCCTCGATCGATTCGATATTACACTTGAATGCATCCGGCGCTACTACAACAACCTGGACAGTCCGTTAAGTGCGGTCCTGAAGAGGTATAGCGACTTCTTCGCCTTGTTTGGTGATTTTCAAGGCTACGTCGACTTCTTCTTCTTTCAAGATCTAGTGTCTTGGGACTACTCCAGAGTTCGCTTTCATATCCCATATGAGTGCTTTGAAGCTTATCCCTTACCAAAGAGCAAGGAGGAGTATTGTAGGTACCAAGAGAGCACGGTGAACTTCATCCAATCCAGAGCGAAGCGCATGAAGGCTTCGCTGCAACGACATTGTGCCGGATGCACCTAACCAGCCATTGGAGCGGACGCCTCCGCGCTGCGCGCTCCGGCACCGTTCATCGGCACGTTGGCCGAGAAGAGTATGTCGAACGAAATCATACCGTACCTTGAGATGTGTAGGCGAGAGGGCGTGAGTCTCCAACGTGGCATGAATTTCGAGTTGCGAGACAATCACTCCGTCATCCTCATGTCCGTGCGACCCGGCTCACCGTACGCTGACAAGATCGAAGACGATGGCGCGACCCTAATCTACGAGGGGCACGATGTCCCAACCTCGCACGAGAATCCGAATCCGAAGGCAGTGGATCAACCGGAAACGAGCGAGAACGGCAATCTTACGGAAAACGGGAAGTTCCATCGTGCCGCCCAGACGTTCAAGGCCGGGAAGAGACCCCCTGAACGCGTCCGCGTCTACGAGAAGATCAAACAGGGCATCTGGTCCTACAATGGCGTATTCCATCTGGTCGACTCATGGACGGAGCCGGCACATGGCCGTAATGTCTTCAAGTTCAAACTGACCGCTGTTGAAGGAGAAGACGATTTCAGCATTGCCGTGCCCAAACAGTCGCACTCCCGCCGCATCATCCCAACCGCGGTGAAACTCGAAGTCTGGAAACGCGATGGCGGCAAGTGTGTCCAGTGTGGGGCCACACAGGACCTTCACTTCGATCACATCATTCCATATTCCAAAGGCGGCTCATCCAACACGCCGGACAACATCCAACTGCTCTGCGGGAAGCACAACATCCAGAAGCATGACAAGATCGAATGACCGGCCAACAACCGGCGGCACCGCACGTCGCTTCGCGCCGCCGGTGCGCCGGGGACGCTGGACCGACTGCAACAGGTGGAGGATGGGCTTGACCGGGCCGTGCCCGGTGGTACAGTGACGACGTACATATCGCAGGGACCCAACGGGCGGCCGGGCGTCCACCCAACAACGGCTTGCAGCAGACGGGGCTTCGCGCCGTAGCTGATATTGAGCCTTGAGCGCACCAGAGCAAACATGTAGGCAAGCAAAGAAAGGCTCTAACGTGAAACCACCACTCGCAATCCAGAGCGCCAATAAACTCGCGGTCCACTTGAACCGGCTCCGCCAATTGCGGGAAGAGTCCAAAGCCAACACACTGGCCAATCGGCAGAAGAGACAATCCCTAAGCACAAGCCAACGTAAGCTTATCTTGCAGAAGACAGGCAAACGATGCCATATCTGCGGCGGCAAGATCAACAGAAGCGAAGCCTGGCATGCTGACCACGTCTTTGCACATGCTCACGGTGGCAAGAACTCTATTGAAAACTATCTACCGGCACATTCGTTATGCAACAACTACCGCTGGTTCTATAGCGCGGGAGAGTTTCAATGGATTCTGAAAATTGGGGTGTGGATGCGAACACGAATAGAGAAGCGAGATGAACTGGCGATGGCTATGGCTGAGAAGTTTGTAGAATACGAGCGGGTTCGACAGTCTCGCCGGCGGTCCCAAGGCGAGTAGACACCCTAGTGTTATCGCGAATGATGCAAGACGCCCGGAGTTACGTGCGTCCAACGGCTGGCTTCAGGTGCACGCGCAGCGCAGCGAAGTGTGTCAGGTGGAAGCCCGTGCTAAGATCCGTCTGTGACCCCGGGCCTTACAGGCCGGCGTACCGAGGCCCGCCGCCCCCCTCGGGCACGGTCCAGCGGATGTTGTCAAAGGGACACTTTCGCTGGCAGGTCTTGCAGTGCAGGCAATTGGAGGGGTTGGCAGGCTTGATCTGGCCATCGATGCTCTCGTACACGCCGGCCGGACAGAAGACCACGCACGGGGCGTCCAGTGTGGGCTGGCACCTGCGTACGCAGATCTCGGGGTCCAGGATGGTCAGGTGATTCGGCTGCTCCTCGCGGTGCGTGGACCCAGCCATGGCCACGAATTGGTCCTTGTCGAAGGCCCGCTCAGGCCGGAGACGATATCGGGCCTTGGTCATGGCCTTGTAGTCCTCTTCCACCACCCACTTGGGCAGGAGTCCGTCCAGGACCGACATGGGCAGGCCGATCAGGGGGCCCCACCGGGCCACGGTCTGCCTGTAGTTGCGCGCGGACCGCATCTCCGCCATGACAGGCGACTGCACGATCCGCTGCGTGTAACAGGACGCGGCCTCGTCGGGCGAGGACGCCTGCTCCACGATGGCCTGGGCTGCGAGCATGCCCGAGTCGATGGCATTGTGCAGGCCCTTGATCTTGAGCATGTTCACGAGCCCGGCCCCGTCCCCCACGATCATGCAGTTGCCCTTGCCGATCGCGCCGGTCAAGGGATCGCGGGGGATCGAGTGGAACCCGCCCTCGGGGATCATCTTGGCCCCCGCCTCCACCACCTGGCCGCCTTCGATGAACGAACGGACAAACCGGTGCTGCTTGAATCGGGCGAGGGCGTCCTCGGGGTTGAAGTCGCGGTACTTCCAGTCTGCGCCCACGATCATCCCCACCGCCAGCCGGTCGGGCTGGCCCGCATACACGATCCCCCCGCCGAACATCCCGGGCCCCCGCACCGGCGTCCAGATCGGCCAGCCCATGGCATGCACAACCCGGCCCGGCCCGAACCGGTGGTACTGATCCGGAGAGACCTGGATCAGCTCCTTGACGCCCACGGAGTAGAGCTGGGGAGATCTGCGGCGCAGACCCGCCTTCAGCACCAACTGCTCGGTCAGGAGGCCGTCGCACCCCTCTGCCAGCACGACCATCCGGGCCTGGATCACCTCGCCCTTCAGGAGGTTGGGCTGGGGCTGGCCGTGCTTGTCGAGGCCCTGATCCACGAGCCGGACACCCGTGACCCGACCGGCCTTCTCGTCATAGAGGATCTCGCCGGCCGCAAATCCCGTGAGGACCTCGGCCCCCAGGGCCGTCGCGACCCGGCCCATCCATCGCACCAGGCTGCTGATCGAGACCGAGTAGTCGCCGCGGTGCAGCATCTGGCCGAACCCAAGACGAAACGCCCTGGCCATCTTCAGGGCCCACTCGATCGGGAGGGCCCGCTTCGAGCCCGGCAGGAACAGGATGTCGTCGCGGTCGATCCGATTGGCCAGGACCTCCTTGGCGGCCTCGGTCTCCTGCCAGCCCGGAGCCGCGGCGTGCAGCAGCGAGAACAGGGGTTCGGCCTCCAGGACCGCGCCGGAGAGGTTGTGATGACCCAGTCCCTGGGCCTTGTCGATCACGCACACATCCAGGTCCGGCTGGAGGGTCTTGATCTGGATGGCTGTGGCCAGGCCCGCGGGGCCTGCGCCGACCACCAGGACGGTCACCGTGCTCGTCGGGGCCTGGTCCTTCATGGTCTGCCTCCCTTGCCCAGGCCCTGCAGTGCAGACCTCAGGCCGGGCAAGGCCTGCTCCACGGTCCCCACGAGGTAGTAGTCTGCGTGCTTGAAGATCGGGGCGTGAGGATCGCTGTTGACCGCCACGATGGTCTGGGCCTTGGACACCCCGATCATGTGCTGGATCGCCCCGGAGATCCCCAGGGCCAGATACACCGCAGGGGCCACGGACGTGCCGGTCTGGCCGACCTGATAGGCCCGCTCCGCGAGGCCCCGCTCCACAGCGGCCCTGGAGGCCCCCTTCTGGACGCGGCAGTGCAGGTGGTCCTGGATCTCCTTGCAGAGTTCGCCGACCATCTGGCGGTAGTTGGCCTGGGTCTGCAGGCCCCGCCCCCCGCTCACGATCAGGTCCACACTGAAGTCCACGTCCGCAGAGGCCCGCTCTGTGTGGAGGACGTTCCAACTGAGGTCCTTGTCCGCCAGATCGACCGGGTGGCGGATCACGCGTCCCACCCTCTTGGGGTCGGCGGGCATGCGGGTCATCACCCCGGGCCGGATCGTGGCCATCTGGCAGCGGGAGTTCTTGGTGCGGATCGTGGCCATGACGTTGCCGCCCAGGGCCGGCCGGGTCTGGAGGAGCAGGCCGATCTCCCCCTTGCGGGACACGTCCCGGATGTCCAGGCCCGTGCAATCCGCGGTCAGGCCGCAGCCCAGGCGGTAGGAGATCAGGGGCGCCAGGACCCTGCCC
>JAGOQT010000172.1 GCA_018007255.1 Phycisphaerae bacterium
CCCTATCGGAATACCCAGCCGTAAAAGGATCCGCATGGAGCTGCATCCATGAACGTGGCCGAGGTCTTCTACTCCCTCCAGGGCGAAGGGCGGTTCACGGGTGTGCCCAGCGCGTTCGTGCGTCTGGCAGGCTGTCCCGTTCGCTGCCCATGGTGCGACACCCGGTACGCGTGGGACCCTGAGGCGGGGGAGCCCCTGGACACGGGCGCGGTCCTGGAGCGGATCGGGCCATGGCCGTCGCGATTCGTTGTGATCACGGGCGGAGAGCCCATGGCCACCATGGATCTGAGGCCGCGGCCCGAGTTGGGCGACCTGTGCCGTGGCCTCAAGGCCATGGGCTTCCACATTACGGTGGAGACCTCAGGCGTGGTCTTCGTTCCGGGCCTTGCCTGTGACCTCATGAGCATCAGTCCCAAGCCGGGCTTCCTTGAGGCAAGGCAGGGCGGGTGCACGCAGAGTCACCTGGAGCCCGTCCGGCGGCTCGTCGCACAGTACGACCACCAGTTGAAGATCGTGGTCCATGCGTCGACCACGGTCGCGGAGATCCAAGGTCTTCTGGACCGCCTCGGCGGCTTGGATCCGCGGAAGGTCATGCTCATGCCCCAAGCCCGGACCCGGGAGGAGCTCTTGGCCCATTCCCCCAGGGTGGCCCAGATGTGTCTGGACGGGGGATGGGTCTTCTCTCCACGACTCCAGGTCCTGCTCTGGGATGCACAGCGGGGCCGATAGGGCCTGCCTGCCCGGGCGCGGCCGCGTGCACGTTCGTGGCCGGGGTGGAAGGCGTGACGTGCGATCCATTGCTTGTATCCCACGCACATCCTGCTATAACTGTCGGCTCGTGGATCCGACGCAAGACTGGACTCGCTGGAGGCACCATGAATCGACGACGCAAGGAGGTTGCGATCGTGGCCGCCCTGCTGGTCACCTCATGGGCCAGGGCGGATTGGAGGGGGCAGATCGACTCTGCTCTCGGTTCGCAGAAGGGGGTGGAGTTCTCCGTCCACGTCATGGACGCCCGGACCGGAGAGACCCTGTACGCCCACCGGGCGGACCAGGCTATGATCCCCGCCTCCAACATGAAGATCGTCACTACGGCGGTGGCCCTCTCGACCCTGGGGCCTGACTTCGCGTATGTCACCCAGGTGGGGGTGTTGGGCAACACCCTGGTGGTCTTGGGAAGCGGCGATCCCCTGTTGGGCGACCTGGCCACAGACGCGCAGTCCGGAAGGACGCCGGGCTGGATCTTCCAAGACATCGCTGATCGCCTGCGCCAGGTGGGGGTCTCGGCGATCGACGACATCGTCGTGGACACAAGTGTGTTTGACGACCAGCGGGTCCATCCCAACTGGCCTGCCAAGGAATTGAACAGGTGGTACGCCGCCGAGGTCTGCGGCCTGAACTACAACGGCAACTGCATCGCCATGACCGTTCGAAACACCCAGGGCCGGATCACCATCCGGATGGATCCTCACACGGACTATCTGCAGGTCATCAACCAGGTTCGACCTGCCCAGGGCGGGGACGGAGGCGTGGGGGCCTATCGTCGGCCCGGGGCCCCGAATGCCCTTGTGGTCCGAGGGTTCTGCGCGAACGAGGAAGGTCCTTTCGACGTGGCCGTCGAAAGGCCCGCCAGCCTGTTCGGCTACCTGCTGGCGGAGTCCCTGGGCAGGGCGGGTTTCTCGGTGCAGGGGCACCTGATCGAGAGGTCTCTGCAGCCCGACGAGGCGGTGGTCCCCCTGGCCGCATATCGGACCTCTCTGCGGGATTGCCTGGCCCGCTGCAACAAGGACAGCTTCAATCTGGCCGCCGAATCCCTGCTCAAGACCCTGGCGGCCAGGGCATACGGCGGCCGACACGGCAGTTGGGCGGGCGGCCAGCAGGTGGTTTGCGAGACCCTGCTCTCGTGGGGGGTCCCGCGTGGGCAGTTCGTGATCGATGACGGGAGCGGCCTGAGCCGGCAGAACCGGCTCACTGCAGCCTGTCTGACGCGGGTGCTCCACTCCATGTACCAGGGCCCGCACTGGGCCATGTTCAGGGATTCGCTCGCCGTAGCGGGCATGGACGGGACTCTGGAGCGGCGATTCGACGGGGAACCCTATCGGGGCAAGATCCTGGGCAAGACCGGGAACATCAGTCAGGTCAGGGCCCTCTCCGGCGTGTGCATGACCGCAGGAGGGGACGTCCTGTTCTCCGTACTGGCGAATGAGGGCAGCACAAGCAGCCGCCCGGCGATCAACGCGATCGTCGAGGCCCTGCTGGACAGCCTGTAGGGCAGGGCGGCCGGCCGCAGGCTGCAGACCTGGGAACAGGGGACTGGGGCCCGGCGGGACCTGAACATGGACTTGATCGATACCCACTGCCACCTGACCTTCCCCCCTCTGGCCGCACAGATCGAGCAGGTGATCTGTCGCAGCAGGCAGGCGGGTGTGACCGCGTGGGTCACGGTCGGGACGGATTGGGCCCACTGTGCCAGGGCGATTGAGTTGGCCGAGCAGACACCCCACCTGTACGCAGCGGTGGGGGTGCATCCGCACGAGGCCGCCGCAGCCACGGACGAGACCTTGGGGCCTCTGGAGCGGATGATCCGTGCCAGCCGGAGGGTTGTGGCCGTGGGCGAGACCGGTCTGGACTTTCACTACCGGCACTCGTCTCCAGACGACCAGGCCAGGCTGTTCCGCCGCCACCTTGACCTGGCTGCCCGCGTTGGACTGCCCCTGGTCGTGCATAGCAGGGAGGCCTTCGCCCCGACCCTCGAGGTCCTCGAGCCCTACCGCCGGGACGTACACCCTATCGTGCTTCACTGCTTCACCGGCACAGTCGACCAGGCCCGGATCGCAGTCGACCACGGGTTCTTCTTGTCCTTCAGCGGCGTAGTGACCTTCAGGAACGCAACGGATGCACAGGAGGCCGCTCGCGACGTGCCCCTGGATCGGGTCTTGATCGAGACCGACTGCCCCTACTTGTCCCCTGAGCCTGTTCGCACACAGAAGGTCAATGAGCCGGCCCTGCTCGCACACACCGCACGCTTCATAGCAGGGGTTCGAGGCATGCAGGTGGAGCCTTTTGCCGAGGCGGTGACCCGCAATGCCAGGCACTTCTACCGCCTGCCGCAGCCTGAAGGCTCGTCCCAGTGATCCGCATCTGTACCGTTGTGCCATGTGTCTAAAACTCCCGCTCCCATGCGAAATGGGCGTTCCAGCCCAGTCCCCGCCCGCTCCACTTGACTTTAGAGGTCCTCGGTCTCTATTGGTATTAAAGGGATGGCGCCCGGCAGGAAGGGTAGTCGGGCTGGGTGGGTTTCGCTGCGGCAGACCCACTGCCCCCCTGGTTAGAGCGCGGAGCGAAGGGTGTCTGCGCTGTGGCGGAGACTGGACTAAGGCAATAGGGATGTATGCCAGGGGTATTCGATCAGGCCGCGGTTGACCGCGTTCAACAGGCAAACAGCATCATTGACGTCGTCGGCGAGTACGTCAGCCTTGTCAAGAAGGGCAGGGAGATGGTTGGTCTGTGCCCGTTCCACGACGACCATCAGCCCAGCCTGCGCGTCAATGAGGCCAAGCAGATCTTCAAGTGCTTCGCCTGCGGCGCAGGGGGGGATGTGCTGAAGTTCGTCCAGATGCGGGAGGGGCTCACCTTCCCGCAGGCGATCGAGAGGCTTGCGGAAAGGGCCGGGATTCAACTGGCCCGGTCCGCGCGGGGCCCCGGGGAGCACGCCAGGCACCAGGGCGACCCCATGAGCCTGGCCAAGGCCAACGACTGGGCCGCGCGGTTCTTTGAGGGATGCCTTGCGGATCGGTCAGGGGGGCGGGCTGCCAGGGACTACGTCGCCTCCCGGCAGATCACAGCGGAGAGCCTTGGGAGGTGGAGGTTGGGGTATGCGCCGGCCTCGGGCGTGGGCCTGGCTGAGGCCGCGTCCAAGAGGGCTATTCCGAGGACCCTCCTCCTGGCCGCTGGTCTGGTCACGGCAGCGGGCCAAGACCGATTTGTCAACCGGCTGATGTTCCCGATTGCGGACGCGACCGGGCGGGTCATTGGATTCGGGGGCCGCACAATGAGCGGCGACGGGGCCAAGTACGTCAACTCCCCGGCTACCGCCCTGTTCGACAAGAGCAACTGTCTGTATGGGCTGGCCCAGGCCCGCCAAGGGATTGTGGGGTGCCAGACCGCCGTGGTCGTCGAGGGTTACACGGACTGCATCATGGCCCACCAGCATGGTTGCACGAATGTCGTGGCCACGCTGGGGACAAGCCTGACGTCCGCGCACGGGCGGATCTTGAGGCGGTACGCCAAGAGGGTCGTTCTGCTCTTTGACGGCGATACGGCCGGGGAGGCCGCTTCCCACCGCGCACTGGATGTCTGCCTGAAGGAGCGGATCGACATCCGTGTCGCAACAGTCCCGGGCGGTGAAGACCCCTGCGAATATCTCGCATCCCACGGCAAGGAGGGCCTGGAGCAGGTGATCCAGGGGGCGGTGGATGTGTTCGCCTTCAAGTGGGAGCAACTGACCCAGCGGTTTGGATCCGACGACACCCTGTCCGGGCGACGGGCCGCCCTGGAGGAGTTCCTCCAGACCCTGGCCACAAGCGTCTGGGCCGGCCAGATGTCCGTGGTGGACCGGGGCCTGATCGTGAACCGCCTGTCCGGGGTGTTGGGGATCGAGGGCCGTCAGATCGATGCGGACCTGCGGCGGAGAGTCGAGGCCCTGGCCGGCGCTGCCTCCCGCGGGAAGGATGGGACGGCGGGGGGGGAAGAACATCTGGATCAAGGGCTCGCGGCCGTGGCCCAACGAGAGGTCTTGGAGGCCCTGTTGAATGACCCCAGCCTCTTTGTCCGCGTTCGTCCGCAGATCACCGCCGAGGCCTTCAGCGTGTCCCCGCTCCGCGAGGTTGCTGCGGCGGTGTTCGCGCGGTTGGAGCAGGCCGGCGCGGAGACCTCGGCCGAGTCGCTGGTACAGCAAATCCTGGCCAGAACCGATTCGATCGAGGTTGCCAGGGTGGTATCTGGGTTGGCCCAGGCCGGCGAGAGGAAGGGCAACCATCTGTCCCGTCTGGAAGGGGCGATGGAGGTCCTGGCCGGGTCTGCGTCAAACCCGTCTCAGCGGTCCGTGGCCGACGCCCTGGGCGGGCGTGCGGGCAAGAGGAATCTCCACAGGTTGGGCATGATTGAGTGAATGAGATTGTGAGGCATCTGGAGTGAGCAGAAAGAGCAGCGCCAAGAGACAGAAGGCCAAGGGGAAGGCCGTGCCCCAGCCCCAGGTTGTGGTGCAGGTCCAGGTCGAGGCCGATGAATCGATCGCGGAAGGGCAGACCAAAGAGAGCGAGAAGAAGATCAGCGCCCTCATCGCCAAGGGCAAGAGGAAGGGCTTCTTGACCTACGACGAGATCAACAAGGAGCTGCCTGACGACGCGGTCAACCCCAACAAGCTGGACCGGCTCCTGTCGAGTCTCGATGAGATGGGGATTGCCCTCATCGACGACGAAGGGGATGCCGAGGAGCCGGAGGCCGAGGCCGAGTCGTTTGCCGAGTCCGAAACGGCCCTCGCGGAAGAGGAGGAGACTCGCGACGAACAGGTCCACGACGACGAGATCATCGAGAAGGAGCTGGTGGTAGGGGAGGTCGCCCGCCGGATCGACGATCCCATTCGCATGTACCTGACCCAGATGGGGCAGATTCCGCTGCTGACCCGCGACCAGGAGATCGCACTCGCCCGCAAGATCGAGATCACCCGAACGGCCTTTCGTCGAAAGATGCTCCAGTGTGACTACTGCGCTCGGGCGGCCGTGGATCTGCTCCAGCAAGTCTACGACGGGCGCATGTCCTTTGACCGCACGGTCAAGACGGGCACCTCCCCTCTGCAGGGCAAGGGGGTGATCAAGCGGCGCATCCCCTTTAACGTCACGACCGTCAACAAGCTTCTGCAGATCAACCTCGCCTACTTCCGGAAGGCCTTGTCCGGCGACGGGCCTGCGACCAGGGAAGAGGCCCGCCAGGTCCTTCGCAACCGCCAGAAGGTGACCGCCATGCTGGAGGAGCTCAACCTGAGGACGAGCCGCATCCAGCCGATTCGCCACAAGCTGCATGGCGTCCTCGAGAAGATGCTCCAACTGCACAAGACCCTTGCGACGGGGGTCACTTCCCAGATGGCCGCCGATGATCTCGAAGCGGCTGCCCAGGAGCTGCGGGGCCTTCAGGAGTTGGCCGTGGAGACCCCGGAGCAGTTGGCCAGGAGGCTGCAGACCGTGGACCGCGTCTTCTCGCAATACGAGGAGGCCAAGCGGACCCTGTCCAGCGCCAACCTCCGCCTGGTCGTCTCCATCGCCAAGAAGTACCGCAACCGAGGCCTGAGCTTCCTGGACCTGATCCAGGAAGGCAACACCGGACTCATGCGGGCCGTGGACAAGTACGAGTACCGCCGGGGCTACAAGTTCAGCACGTACGCCACGTGGTGGATTCGTCAGGCCATCACCCGCGCGATTGCCGACCATGCCCGCACGATCCGCATCCCGGTGCACATGATCGAGACCATGAGCCGGCTGCGGGCCGTGAGCAAGGCCCTGCATCAGGACCTGGGTCGGGAGCCGACGATCGAGGAAATCGCCTCGGAGATCGGCATGAGTGTACATGAGGCCCGACGGGTCTTGAATATCTCCAGGCACCCCATCAGCCTGGATCGACCCATCGGCGAGAGCGAGGACAGCTACTTCGGGGACTTCATCGAGGATGATGCCGTCGATTCGCCTGTGGCCTCCGCTACCCAGGAGATGCTCAAGGAACGGATCGACCAGGTCCTGAAGACCCTGTCCTACCGAGAGCGAGAGATCATCAAGCTGAGATACGGCATAGGCGACGGGTACACCTACACGCTCGAGGAGGTGGGGCGGATCTTCAAGGTCACGCGTGAGCGGGTCCGGCAGGTGGAGGCCAAGGCCATCCGCAAGCTGCAGCACCCCGTGCGGGCCAGGAAGCTCGAAGGCTTCTTGGAGCGCAGCGCGGTCTGATTGCCGCTTGACAGAAGGGCAGGGACAATCCATAATCCCTGCATGAAGCCCGCCCGGGTGGCGGAATTGGCAGACGCGCTAGCTTGAGGGGCTAGTAGGGGCAACCCTGTGCTGGTTCAAATCCAGTCTCGGGCAGTGGGACATCGGGTGACAAGTACTGTCACCCGTTTTGTTTATGGCCATCTGTGAAGGCGGGGTGTCCGATTCTATCTTCCCTATCCTGCTTGAAGATGGACAAACTGTGCCCACAAATGCCTGCTGTTGGGCACACTTTTGGACACACTCTTCGAGGTCGTGACATGGCGTGACATCGGTGCCTCTGCCCTCGGTGCCCGTGGCCTTCGCTGCCTCTTACTCCACGACCGGGTCCGCCATGAACACACAGGGCATCCGTGCCTTCCTTGCCTCGGCCAGGGCTCTCTTGAAGGTGATCCACTGGTCCGTGGGCCCCGGAAGGTCCGGCACCGTGCCCTCCTGGTAAGGAGGCCTGATGGTAATCACCGGGCACCCCTTGTCCTGGACACCCACAAGCTCCTCGACCTTCTGCACTCTTCGTTCAATGCTCATAGGGATTGCTCCTTTTTGGGTGGATGGCCCGCCAGTACCTCCAGGACAGCCCAGCCGCCGCGAGGCTGGCCGTAGTGTTGTCAGTCCCGGTAGAGTCCGTTGAGCCCACCCTGCATGTCCTCGAAGCTGATATCCGCATACATGTTCGCGGTGACTGCCGGAGACGAGTGCCCAAGCTGCTTCTGGACCTGACGGAGGTTGCCGGTCTTCCTGAGCAGGTGCACGGCAATCGTGTGCCTCGCCGAGTGGATCGACAGCTCCTTGGGCAGACCCGCCCGCCTGACGGCTGCCTTCCAGATCCTCTGGAGCCCCTGGACGGTAAGGGGTCCCCGCTTGCCCAGGAACAGAGGCCCTCCCTTCTGGTCCAGCCACTGGACGTAGTGGTGCAGGTGCTCAACCAGGTCCTTGCCGATGGCCAGGCTCTCCTGCCGCTTGGACCGCTTCTTGACCCGGCGTACCCGCATGCAGCCCCGCTTGAGGTCCACGTCGTTGACCTTCAGGGCCGCCATCTCGGAGACCCTTAGGCCCGTGGACAGGGCCAGGTCCACCAGCATCCAGGCCACCACTCCGCCGACCCGGCCGGCCTTGAGGTCCACTATGGCCCTGGCCTCTGTTACGGTCCGTAGCTGCTTGACCTCGTCCACGCCCATGTACTTGGCTCTGTCGATAACCATCGCAGACGCCTCCTAACCGCCAGACGTTTTGTACATTTAACTAAGCCTATTATATCTATTATATCACACTTTTCGGGCTCTGTCAAGCCGTTTTGTACAGCATATGTAAATAGGATGTACAAAACATTCCTGCTCTTTCCTGTTGTCGGCCGCAAGTCTTTGGGCCTCTCGGGAACCCCAGAAGGCACTCAGCAGGGCAGCAGCGGGGCGCCGGTCAGGTGACACACCAGCCTTGCCATATCGCCGCATCCGAACCCGCAGGGCTCCGGCAAGCCGCCGCTCCGCCGAAAAGCAACAGCCGCCAACCCGCTGCTCAGGCTAAGAACCGTCAGCC
>JAGOQT010000173.1 GCA_018007255.1 Phycisphaerae bacterium
ACGTCTGGGCCCCGGCCATCCTGCCTGCACTGATCCTGGGTCTGTGCGGGACCAGGCCCAGGGCGGGCGCGGGGATCCTGTCTATGGTGGCGGGGGGGGGCGCAGCGATCCTCCTGCAGGTGGACCCGGCCAAGGCCTGGATCGATGCGGCCGGGATCCCGGCAATCGTCTTGTCGCTGGTGGTCTCTGTCGCGGCCTACGCTGGGGGCCATTGGCTCGCACCCAGAAGGGGGGTGTCCCCATGACGGAATCGCTGATCCTGGCATGGGTCCTGGCTGCTGCGCTGTTGGTCCTGGTCAGCGGTGCATGGGTGGCCGCCAGACTGGTCCGCGAGTTCTCGAGTCGCCGCAAGGACGGGTGAAGCCTCGTGAGAAATGCGGGTTAGAGCCGTCCGCTTCGCAGGATGGAGACGAGGAGCCAGATCCCGATGATCGCCGCGAAGATGTACCCCGCGATGCCCAGGGTCTGGAGAGAGATGAAGCCCAGGGCCTTGCCCTCCTGGGGGACCAGGAGGCTCGACGCAACCAGCAGGGCCGCGATGATCAAGGAGAAGCTGATGCGATTGGAGCTCTTGTCCAGGGTCTTGGTCAGGTACTCCAGATGCTCGTGGTGGATCCGGATCTGCGCCTTGCCCTGACGGAGCTTGCGGAGCACGGCGTTGGCATCCTCGGGGAATTGCCAGGTGAAATCGCCCAAGTGCCGGACCCCTTGCCGCAGGTGGTCCCACAGTCGCTTGGGCTGCAGATCACTCATCGCCCACTTCCGGGCATAGGGGGTGAGGGTCTCCACGATGTTGAAGTCCGGATTCAAGGACTTCGCAAAGGCCTCGATGGTGACCAGGCTCTTGAGCATCAGGGCGATATGGGCGGGCGGCCTCACATGATGGGTGCGGAACAGGTCGAAGAGCCGGTTCATGGCCTGGCCGAAGGGGATCTCCCGCAAGGGCAGGTGTCTGTAGGCCTCGATGAGCAGCTCGATCTCCCCGCACAGACGGCTTGAATCCGTGTCCTCGCCCAGCATGTCCGCACGGTCCAGCGCAGACACGATCCGCCGGGCCTCATTGCCTACCACCGCCAGGAGGATCTCGGTGAACAGTGCCCGATCCTGGGAGGGGAGGGTGGCCACCTGGCCGAAGTCGATGGGCGCAAGCACGTTGCCAGGCAGTACGAAGAAGTTGCCCGGGTGGGGATCCGCGTGAAAGAAGCCCATGTCGAAGATCTGGCGGAGGACGAAGTCCGCGCCCCGCTGGGCCACGACCTTGGGGTCCAGTCCGTGGAGCCTGAGGGCCTCCACGGGGCTGGGCTTGATCCCGTCGATGAACTCCATGGTCAGGACCGCCTCGGCGCAGTGGGACTCATAGACCCTGGGCACGTGGACGGTCGGGTCCTGGGCAAAGCCCTGCAAGAACCGCAACTGGTTCCTCCGCTCGTTGGCCAGGTCCGTCTCCTTGAGAACTGCACTGGTCAGGTCCTGGGCCATCTGGTGGTAATCCAGGCCCTGGTTATCGAGCACGGTCGTCTGAAGGATGCCCGCCAATTCCCTGAAGATCTCGCACTCGGCGGCGATGACCTCCACGATGCCGGGCCTGCGGACCTTGACCACGACCGCAGTGCCGTCCTTGAGCCAGGCCCTGTGTACCTGGGCAATGCTGCCTGCGGCCAGGGGCGTGCACTCGAAGTCCTTGAAGAGATCCATGATCCCTGCACCCAGCTCGCGTTCGATCGCGGCGCAGATCCGGTCGGGGTCTTCGGGCTTGACCTGGTCTTGGAGCTTCTCCAATTCCGCGATGTACTCCTGGGAGACCAGGTCCGCACGGGTGCTGAGCAGCTGGCCGAACTTGACGAAGGTCGGCCCCATCTCCTCCAGGGCCATGCGGACCCTCGCAGGCCGGCTGTGTCCCACTGCGGCCCGCTCCACCGTCGGGGCCCGGGCCTTGCCGAACCGGTCGGCCAGCCGGGTCCGGACGCCGTGCGCCACCTCCTCAAGGCCGTACTTCATGAGCACGGCCACGATGTGGCGGTACCGCCGCACGCGGTGAAGCCTGCCCTTGAATCGCGGTCGAAACACCGCCGGACCTCACTGGAGCTTCTTGAGGATCTGGTCGAGCTTCTGCTCGACCCGCCGGATGTCGTCCTTGGTGGCCAGGGAGAGCTTGCCGATGCCCTGGTGCACCTGATCCGCCACCAGCTTCTGGAACTCGTCGCGGGTCTTGTCCGCGGTCTCCAGCAGGTCCTTGACGAAACCGGAGCGGTGCTCCTGCACGGCCTGGCCCCGCTGGACGTACTCGTCGAAGATCTCCTCCGCGCGTTGTCGTGTCATGGACAGGGCCCCCAGGCCCGCGAGCATGAGCTTGTCGATGGTCTCGAACATGGCAATGGCCTCCCAATCACGATCCCTTGGCAGGACCCACGAGGACAGGGCCCCTTTCCGGGTGCCAGCATAGCCGGACGGGGCCACGGTTGGCAAGAGTTTTGGTGGCCCTAGCGAGAGAGGTCCCTGGCCAGGGCAGCGGCCCCGATGATGCCTGCATCCTCCCCCAGTGAGGCGAAGACCATCTCCACCGCCTCCTTCTTCAGGTGCCAGATCTGCCGGGCGAAGGCCGTGCGGATCCCGTTGAGCAGTGCATCCCCGGCCGCGATCATGCCCCCCGCAAACACGATGCGGGCCGGGTCCGTGGTGTGGAGCATGTTCACACACACCACGGCCAGGGCCTTGGCGGTCTCGTCGGCGATCCTGCTCGCCAGGGCATCGCCCCGGGACAGGTGCTCATAGACATCCTTGCTGGTGACCTCGCCGTTCTGCTCCAGCACCTCCCGGAGACTGGACGCCTCGCCGGCCAGGAGGGCCTCCGTGGCCCGCTTGGCCGTGCTGCTGGCCGAGGCATAGGCCTCCACGCAACCCCGCTGACCGCAGCCGCACAGGCGTCCATCCGGATAGATGATCGTATGGCCCACCTCTGCGGCGTTGCCCGTGGCCCCCTGTATCAGCCTGCCCTGGGCCACGATCCCACAGCCGATCCCCGTGCCCAGCGTGAAGAAGACCATGTCCTGAGTGTCCCTGCCCGCCCCCACGGCGAACTCACCGTAGCACGCGACGTTGGCGTCATTGTCAAAGGCCACGGGGCACCCGAGCCGGTCCGAGACCATCCGGCGGAGAGGCACGTCTCGGAAGGTCGGGAGATTCGCGCACTGGAAGATGATGCCCTTCCGGTAGTCTGCGGGGCCCGGCGTACCGATCCCGGCCGCGGCCATGTCCTGCTTGTCCGAGCCGACCTCCCTGACCAGGCCCTCTACGGCCCGACCGAGCCGATCCACCACTGCGTCGGCGCACATGTCCGCGGCCGTGGGCACGGAGGTCCGCCCGATGAGTCGCAGGTCCGGGTCAAAGCACCCGATCTTGATGTTCGTGCCGCCCAGGTCGATGCCGATCAGGATCTGACTCATGGCCCCTGTCCTCTCTGGATCCTGGCTTCCGGATTCTGGCTTCTACTCAGGATACCCGTTCGGGTATCGGTTGTGAAACTCCCATGCCGTGGACACGATCGCATCCAGATCCGGATACCGGGTCATCCAGCCCAGCTCCTCTCGGGCCCTGGTCGAGTCCGCGGTCAGGACGGCCGGATCGCCGGGCCTCCGCTCGGCCTCGGTGACCTTGAGGGGCCTGCACGAGACCCTTCGGACCGCCTCGATGGCCTGTCGCACGGAATAGCCGGCCCCATTGCCCAAGTTGTAGACGAGTTCCCTCTCTCGGTCTAGTCGGTCCAGGGCCAACAGGTGCGCCATGCACAGGTCCTCCACATGGACGTAGTCGCGGACACAGGTGCCGTCCGGTGTGGGGTAGTCGGTGCCGAAGACCTTGACGTCGGGCCTCTTGCCCAGGGCCGCCTGGATGATCAAGGGGATCAGGTGTGACTCGGGACGGTGGTCCTCGCCGATCCGTGCGCCGGCCCCTGCGCCGCAGGCGTTGAAGTACCGGAGGGCCGCGTACCGGAGCCTTCCGGTCTGGGCCTGCCAATGACACATCCGCTCCGCAGCCCACTTGGTCTCGCCATACGGGTTGATCGGCCGGCTGGGAAGGGCCTCCGTGACCGGGGCGCACTGGGGCATCCCGTACACGGCGGCCGTGCTGCTGAACACAAGCCGCTCCACGCCGGCGGCCTCCATGGCCTCCAGGAGGGTCCGGGTGTTGGACACGTTGTTGGCATAGTAGCGGAGGGGGACGCGAACCGACTCTCCGACCTCGATGAAGGCCGCGAAGTGCATGACCGCCTCGATGCGCTCGTGCCGGAGAGTCTGGGTCAAGAGGTCCAAGTCGGCCAAGTCCCCCTGGACCAAGGCCACCCCCGGGACCGCCGCCCGATGCCCTCGGGTCAGGTTGTCATACACGATCGGGACGTGTCCGTTCGCAGCCAGCACGGCGACCATGTTGCTGCCGATGTACCCCGCGCCGCCACAGACCAGGATCTTCATCCGTTGCCTCGTCGCACTCCAGCCTCGATACGTCTGAGGATCCTCCGAGCCAAGGGTCCGTCCGTGCCCAACTCCACCCATTCCATGCCTCTCTGCTGGTCCTGGCTGGGCCTGAGGCTCTGGACATGGGGGGTGCTCTCCGACAGGGTCCGATACACGGTGGTGCTGCTGTTGGCCGCCTGCGAGGGCATGCTCAGCCTCTGAACCTTGACCAGGCAATCCACGGACACGCCCCGCTCCTGGGGTACGACTGCCACCCACGCAGTCCTGCGGAGGGTGTGCAGATTGGAGGCAAGATGGTCCGAGAGGGTGACATTGTCCGATCGCCAGGCCTCGAAGACCTGTGCTCCAGGCAGGGGGTGGGTCCGGATCACGCCGGTGTTGGGGTCGGCCTTGTCGATGGAGAAGTGCATCCGGCCCAAGACGTCCGTTGCGACGTCAAAGGCCCTCTGAGGCTCGGCTTGGGACAGGTGCAGCGGCTGCCCGGGCTCCGGCCCGGCAGACCAAGCCCCGCAGCCCGACAGGCTCAACACCCCCCAGAGCACAACCCACGCCGAAACAGACAGAGCCCCCTTCATGCCGTCTCTCACGGGGCGGCCGGAACGGCCTGGCTTGCAGTCGCCATGGCCCCGCTGCCCACTACGAACACCCCATCGAGTTCCCACAATTGAAGCACTTGTAGCAGGCCCCGTTCCGCACGGTGATGGCACCGCACAGGTCGCAGGCCGGGGCGTCATCCTGGAAGTGCTCGAACTGGTTGATCAGTTGCTGCAAGGCCTTGCTCTCCTCGGTCCCTTCCTCGGAGGACTGAGAGAGCTTGCTGGGCACCAGGCTGGTCGCGCGGCGGCCCAGCCCCGTGATCCGGGCCGGCTTCACGGCCTCCCCGGACCCGCGGTCTGATTCGGCCTCGTCGGTCTTGGGCTTCTGTTTGGACTTGGACTCGGCCTTGGCCTCGGCGATCTTCTGCGCCAAGTCCTTGGTCTTCTCCACCAGCTCCTTGGCGGTGGTCGTGGTCTTGCTCTCCGGAGCGGGCGAGGAGGCCCGGCTGGGCAGGTTCTTGTCCGCGTAACCCGGGATGAACTGGCAGCCCAGCCAGCAGAAGATGTAGTCAATCAGGCTCTTGGCGAAGGGGATCTCGCGGTTGTTGGTCATGCCGGCCGGCTCGAACCGAGCGTGCCGGAACTTGTCCACCAGGGTGATCAGCGGGACCCCGTATTGAAGAGACATGGACACGACTGTGCCGATCACGTCCATGAGGCCCCCGACGGTGCTGCCCTCCTTGGCCATGGTGATGAACAACTCACCAGGTTGTCCGTCCTGGTATAACCCCACCGTCAGGTAGCCTTCATGTCCTGCCACAGAGAACTTATGCGTGATACTCTGCCGAGTGTCCGGCAGACGACGTCTGAAGGGGCGGGCCGGTTGCAGGGCGGGCGTTCCCTCCGTACCCGCCTTGGCCTGCTTGTGCTTCTGTGTCGAGACCGGCTGGAGCCGCTTGGATCCGTCCCGGTAGATGGCTACGGCCTTGAGCCCCAGCTTCCAGCCCTCCATGTACGCGGCTGCGATCTGCTCGGCCGTGGTCTCATGCGGGACGTTGATGGTCTTGCTGATCGCCCCGGAAAGGAACGGCTGGACCGCGGCCATCATCTTCAGATGGGCCAGGTAGGGGATGCACCGCTTGCCCCCTTTGGGCTTGAATGCGCAGTCGAAGACCGCCAGGTGGTCCTTGTTCAGCCGGCCCACGTCTTCAATGGTCCCTCGCTGGTCCACCTCGTCGCAGATGGCCTTGATGTCCTCAATGCTGTATCCCAGCTTCTCCAGGGCCATGGGAACGGTTCGGTTGACCAGCTTGAGCATCCCTCCGCCGGCGAGAAGCTTGTACTTGACCAGGGCGATGTCGGGCTCAATGCCGGTCGTATCGCAGTCCATCATGAACCCGATCGTTCCGGTCGGGGCCAGCACCGTGACCTGGGCGTTTCGGTAGCCGTGCTTGGATCCCATGTCCAGGGCGTGGTCCCACGCGTCCTTTGCGGCATCCCGCAGGTAGCCCGGGCAGTGGGCCTCGGGGATCTCGTGGGCGTGTTGACGGTGCCGGTTGATGACCTGGAGCATGGATTCGTGGTTCTTCTGGAACTCGTCGAACGCCCCCTTGAATGAGGCGATCTCCGCGCTCGCCGCGTACGCGGTCCCGGTCATGATCGCCGTGATGGCCGCGGCAATGGCCCGGGCCTGGTCCGAATCATAGGGCATCGCCTCGCTCATGATCAAGGCCCCCAGGTTGGCATACCCCAAGCCCAAGGGCCGGAACAAATGGCTGTTCAGCGCGATCTCCCGCTCGGGATAGCTCCCGTTGTCCACCAGGATCTCCTGGGCCACGATGAACAGCCGCACGGCCTTCTTGAAGGCCCCTACGTCCAACGAGCCGTCGTCCTTGCGGAACTTCATCAGGTTGAGCGACGCGAGGTTGCACGCCGAGTCGTCCAGGAACATGAACTCACTGCACGGATTGGAGGCCCGGATCGGACCGGACCGGGTGCACGTATGCCACCGGTTCACCGTCGTGTGATACTGGAGGCCCGGATCGCCGCAGACCCGGGTCCCTTCGGCGATCAGGTCCATCAGCTCTCGGGCCGAGTAGGTGTCCATCTCCTCGCCGGTGGTGACCGCGCGGGTGGACCACGAGCCGTCCTTCTCCACCGCCTGCATGAACTCGTCGGTCACCCGAACGGACAGGTTCGAGTTCTGGAACATCACGCTGCCGTAGGCCTCGTTGTTGTGGTCCCCCGTGTATCCGGCCTCAATCAGGACCCAGGCCTTCTTCTCCTCCTCCATCTTGGCGGAGATGAACTCCTTGATGTCGGGGTGATCGATCTGCAGGGACTGCATCTTGGCCGCGCGGCGGGTCTTGCCGCCGGACTTGATCACGGCCGCGATCTGGTCATAGACCCGCATGAAGCTCAACGGCCCGGAGGGTCTGCCGCCTCCGGCCAGCTTCTCCTTGCTGCTCCGGAGCGAGGACAGGTCGGTTCCTGTACCCGACCCGTGCTTGAAGAGCATGGCCTCGCTCGTGGCCAGGCGCATGATGTCCTCCATGGAGTCCTTGACCGATTGGATGAAGCAGGCCGAGGCCTGGGGGTACTCGTAGGCCCGTTCACAGGGGAGGGCGTCGTTCTTCCGCGGATCCCAGTGGTAGTTGTGGCCGCTGCCGCCGATCCCATACACATCAAACAGCCCCACGTTGAACCAGACGGGGGAGTTGAAGGATCCGTACTGGTTGACGCAGAGCCAGGTCATCTCATAGTAGAACCTCTCGGCGTCCTCATCGCTGGCGAAGTACCCGTCCCTCTTGCCCCGGTCGGCAATGGTGCGGCAGACCCGGTGGATCAACTGCTTGACCGATTGCTCCCGCTGGCCGGTCTCCACGTCGCCGTAGAAGTACTTGCTGGCCACGACCTTGGCCGCCAACTGGCTCCAGGTTGCAGGGACCTCGATGTTGTCCTGCTCGAAGATGGCCTGACCGCTCTCGTTCGTGATCTTGGCGTTGCGGGGCTCCCACTCCAACTGGTCAAAGGGATGGACGTCCGGGGTGGAGAAGAAGTGCTCAATCTTGAGCCCCTTCTTGGCGGCAGACTCCGCGCCCCTGGGCACCTTCCGATCGGGTTTCTTGGACTGGAAAGGGTTCACAGGGTCAAACCTACAGGCCATCGAAATACGCCTCCGTGCGAAAGCCGCTTGAACTACAATACCTGGTAGATGAGAACGGCACCGATCCCTACAAGTTGTATCTTCCACTTTCAGTAAGGAGTCTGGAGGATAATGACAATCCCGGGGGCTGTAAAGGGCAAAGCATCAATTTCTACGACCGGTTCACGAGGCCTTTCGCTTAGTCCTTGCCAGGCCGGAATCTACGACGCGGAATTTTGGGGCAATCGGACGTGCCCTCCCCGTGAGGCGGCATGGGAGTCTTTCGTGGTCCGAGCAGGGGCGGGCAGGACCGGCCGGGATCCACGATCCGGGGGAGACCGCATGTCTCCTCCATCACCCCACCGAACTGCGCCATCCCACAACCCTCAGCGGCAACCCCAAGACCAGGGTGCCGG
>JAGOQT010000174.1 GCA_018007255.1 Phycisphaerae bacterium
CCTCAATGATATCCTCCTGGCCCACGATGAACTTGCCGACCTCCTGCTTCATGGCGGCAAAGGTGGACTTGAAGTGGTCCACGGCCTTCTTTGCGGCGTTGGCCTGTTCCGTCGTTGTCGTCACCTCAGCGGCCCTCCGCGGTCTTGTGTATGTCTTCGAAGTACGCCTTGACGCCTGCCTTGACCGTCTCGGACACGTCCTCACGCCGGACAAAGTCCTCGAACTGGTGCTCATACGCCTTGGCCTTGACGTCCATCGACCCCAGGCTGCTTCCAGACCCGTCCGTTGCCGCCTCGGTCGTGCGGATCGAGGGTCCCTGTCCCTTGATGCCCTTGAGCTGGCTCTGCTGTCCCGAGGTCAGGGGTTTGTCTTTGGTTGTATTGACGTTGGAGCTGCTGCCTGTGCCCGGCTTGAGGCCGCCGTCACCACTTCCGTTGCCTGCACAGTCACATGACCCATTTCCCTGGCCCTCGCCTTGGCCTTCCCCCTTGCATTCGCCTTTGCCCTTTCCCTTTCCGTCTCCTTTGCAGTCGCCCGATCCGTTGCACATCTTGCTCTGGCCGTCGGACAACGACTTGCACAGGTCCTGGATCGCGGACTTGGCCTTGCACTCGCTGTCCAGGTCTGACAGATGATCGGCCATCTCCTCCAGGGCGTCGTTGACGCCTGCCTCGGCCCCCTCTGAGCCGGAACCCTCTGAGCCGGTGCTCCCGCTCCCAGAGCCCTGGCCGCCCTGTCCTGACGACCTGGGGCCCTGGGCGCCGGGGCGATTCCCCGAGTTGGCCTGGGCCTTAGCCATCTCCCTGGCCGCCTGATCCAGACGCTGGGCCAGATCCGCGGCCTTGGAGGAGACGTTCTGTTGCCTAGCCTCATGGGCCATGCGCTGGGCCAGATCCCTGATCTTGTCGAGTTGCCCTGCCTTGCGCTCTGGCGGTGCTCCTTGGTCGATCTTGAGCCTCGCAAGCTCCTGGCCCGCCTCCTTGTACTTGCGCTGGGCCAGATCACGCCCCAGCCCCTTGGTTGCATCGGATCTCTGCAGGGCCTCTCCCATCTTCTTGTACACCTGCTCGTCCTTGCGCTGCTCCAACCTGGGGAGCATCCGGTTCAGTTGGGACTCCAGTCTGCTGTACTGGCGCAGGGCCTCCTTCAGGTCTGCAGGGGCCTTGAGCTCATGGGCCATCTTCTGGAGCTCTTCGGGGGCGATCTTCTGATCGATTTGATCCGCCTTGACCTGCTCCTGGATCTGCTCCAGGGCCTCCCGGATCTCGGTGTTGAGCTGCTCGGCCTCAGGACCCACGTCTACAACAAGGTCCTGTGTCTGGGCGGCTGCAGGAGGAGGACCCGCCCTCGACGTCAGCCACAAGGACGCGATCATGAGCACCACAAAGGCCAGCAGGCTGCGGACCGGCCACCCGGCCTTGACCCCATCGCCGGTGGTCCCTGCGACGGCGAGCCGGGTCTGGTCTGCCTGGAGATCGTAGAGGTCGCCGTGCTGACCGGCCTGCGAGAAGCCCCGATAGGAACGGACCCCATCCTTGAGCCCGAAGTACGCGTCTAGGTGGATGGCCGCGTCATCCAGCGACCTCCGCGTGCGAACCCAGACGGCCAGGGTCAACCCCAGGGCCAGGATCGCGACCAAAGGATACCAGAATAAGGCCACGCGCCGGCCCGCCAGGCAGCAGACCAGGGCGATGGCCGTCAGGACGCCGCCTCCGCCGCACAGCCCCTTGACCAGCAGCGCCATCAACAGGTGGCAGTTCAGCCTGGCGCGGACCTCCTGGATGAATCGATCGATGTCTTCTCTTGGTTCCGTCATGGCAGTGCCCTTCGACTCGGTCTCCTTCGATTGTCCCTGGCCGGATCCGCGCGACTTGCCCCTCTGGGAGTGCCTCTCTGGACCGGGGTCCTGGAAGGGCCGACCGTGGCATTGGGCACGGGCAGGGTAGTACTCCAGGTCACCTGATTCGAAGCCTGACCATAAGGCAGCAATGCCATGCGGGATGGCCCAGGCCCAAGCAGAGCCGCCAGTCTGCCCAGGAACTCCTGCGCCAGGCCGCTGTTCTTGTTGGACAGATGGAACAGCCAGTACTGGCCCGCCGCGACGGGCCATGGATGGCCCTGCGCCGCGTCCTCCTTGACCTCGTCCAGGACCCACTGGCTCATCTGGTCGTCCTTGTCCAGACCCCTGGCCACATAGGCGTCGATGGCCCATCGGACGGCTGAGTCCTCCTCCAGACCGGGCAAGCCCTTGGACCTCCCCTGGGCCTTCCACGTGCCGACCAGGCGTGTGGCAGAGTCAAAGAAGCCCGCCGGTGCCACGGTGTAGAGCTCTGCATGGCCCGCCAGCTCTTCTGCAAGATCGTCTCTCTGGTTCTGTTTGAGCCGGACAGCGAGCTCGCCGACCACCCCGCTCAGTGTCCCCTCGCGAAAGGCGTGCTGAACCAGGACCTCGACTGGTCGGACCAGTCCTGACCGTTGGCCCTGGGCCGTGGTGCCGCTTGCGGGGGCCGCAGCGAGCACGCCGGCGCGCGAAGCGGGCTTGGCCCTGAGCAGGGCACGGCGGGCCATGGCGGCGAACTCATCGGTCCGTCGATCGGCCGCCTTGGCTGCGGTCGCCAGTCTCGAGTAGCCGGCCTCGGCCAACTGGGGCACTTCGAGCATCTTCCTGCACAGCCGGTCATGGACCGCTTTACGGATTCTTGCCGTCTTGATCTCTTCGGGGGGCATGGCAGACCTGTTCTGCCCTGTCTGGAACCGAGGAGCCCTCATGGGGGACATGACGCCCACGCCCGCAGAGGACCCGCTCATCTGAAAGGACACCATTCGCGACGGTGGAGAGACGCCTTGGTACAGGGAATTCAACCACCCGGGGCGAAACGGGTGGGGTCCTGAAATGGCCTCTGCAACACGGTCGATCCAGCCCAGGTCCAGGGCGTTCGGATCGCGGAGTCGACCGAGGTAGATCGTGACTGCGTCCGCCACGTCCAGCGCGGGCTTTACGTCCTCCTGGCCATAGAGACCGGCGACCAGGCCCGCCAGCCAAGGGCCGACCACGGACATACGGTCGATGCCTATGGCCGCCAGGTGGCCGGCGCCCGAGTTGGGATCGCTCCTGGCGGCCAGGACGGCCATCTGGATCCTGGCGGCAGGGTCGTTGGGTTCTTGCGCAAGGGCCCTCTCATAGGCGGCCAGGGCCTCTTTCTCACGACCTACGAGCTCGCATACCCTCCCATATTCCACCGTCCTTCGGACCGTGGCCTGGTCGGACGGGGCCACTCGCTCCACGAGCTTGTCCGCTGCGTTGTAGCGACGGAGCAGGTCCGCCAACCGGGTGGTCAACGGCGTGGAGCCGAACCTTGAACTGGGATAGAGCGATTGACGGGCCTCGCTCACCAAGCCATCCCGTGCCAGGCGCAGCGCCGAATCCATGTTCCCGCCCTTGAGGAACCGCTCGATTGCGGCCAGGTCGATGGGCGGGCCATACGCAGGTCTGGAACTGACCGGTGCAGCCAGGATCTGGGTCCTCAGGTTCTCCGCCTGCTCCGTCAGACCGAGGGTCTCTGCCGCAACCAGCAGTTCCTCTCTCTCTACGGGGCCGAGCCGGTCGCGGATCAGGCGGTTCACGGCCGCTCTACCCAGGGCCACCTCTGCAGGCGCATCGTTCGGATCAAGCTCCATGGCATAGGCCACGATCGCGCCATCCACGGACCTCTGGTCCTCCTGCGACAGGGGCAGTGCCCTTGCCTTCTCGAGCAGGGTCATGGCCTGCTTGGATTGGCCCCTCTGACCCGCCACGGTCGCAGCCAGCAGGCAGCATGCCGGAGAGGCCCGGCCTCTGTCGATCAGGCCCTGGGCCAGGGTCTCCGCCTGATCCCGCCTGCCTGCGGCCATGGCCAAGAGGACCTTCAGTGTGGGGTCCTTGGCCTTGTCGACATAGGGCCCGAGCCGCGCAGGATCCAGGGTCTGCGGCAGAGGACCTCGGGTCGAGCCAGAGGTCACGGACACCCTGGCGCCTACGGGCAGCCTGTTGACCCGGACATTGAGGCGCGGCAGGGTGACAGGATGGGCCACCCCCCTCAGGACGTGGCTCGGGATACCCGGCAACTGCCCCGGAGGCCAGAGCAGCGGTCTTATGACGGGCTCGCTGGATCCGGAGGGGGGCGAGGAGGAGGCCTGCCGGTAGTGGGCGATCTCGTTGTCCAGGAACTGGACGTATTCCGTCAGGTCCGGTCTTGACGCCAGCAGTGCGGCGATCCAGGAGAAGAGGTCGGTCCTCGCAGGTCCGGTCTTGCGGAGGTTCATGGCCCAGCCTACGAGGTGGTTGTCCAGGAAGTCCCTCCGGTCCTCGGTCAGTCTTCCGCAGGCCTCCTCGTTCTGCAGGGCATAGGCGATGGACGTCACCTCATAGTACCCCGGATCGGGTATGGCCTGGAGCATCTCCAGGGCCCGGTCCCTGAGCCTGGGGGCAATCGGATCGGTCCCCGTGCACCGCAGGCCGATGCATAGGGCCAGCCTGGGATGGGTCTTCTCAAACAAGGTGAAGACGCGTTGGGCCTGTTCAAGTGTGCAGGACCCGCCTTCGATCTTCAACAGGCTCCAAACCGCCATGACGGTCCTGTCGTCCGGATAGGCGGAGGCCAGTTCGTCGATCGTGCCCCTGAGGTCGCCGCCAAACCTGCCTATCTTGGTCAGGACCGCCGCGTCGGCTACACCCTGTCTGTTCAGATCGACCTCCAACCTGGCACGCTCGGGGTCTGACAGATCCTCGGCCAGGGTCAGGATGTGGGAAAGGCTGAAGTCCTGGAGGTCCTCCACACAGGACGGTACGGCCACATAGGCGGTCGTCCCTCCTGGACTGGTCATGCCCCAGTAGGGCGTGGCACGTCGCGCGTTGCGGTAGGCATAGGCCTTGTCCCTGCTCTGGCTGATCCTCAGGAGATCCACTGCACCGCTCGGGAGGAGCTTCTGCAGGTCGACGTCCAGGCCCTGGCGGCTCCAGGAGAAGGAGGTCCGTGCGGCCGTGTTGCCGGGCAGTTCCTCCCTGATGCCCAGCAGGTTGATGTGGGCCTCCAGGGCCCCCTGGCGTGAACCTGCCTCCTCCAGGGCCACGGCATGCTGATAGCCCAGCCTGTAGTCCTGTGGATACTGGGCAACCAGGGGCCGCAGGAATCGGGCTGCATCGGTCCACGCCCCTGTAGAGAGGATGCTGGCCGCGATGGACTCTGCATCCCGGGGATCGACCCTGCCCCCGGCTACGGCCTCGGACAGGAGCCGGAACCCCTCATCGGGGCTGCCATGACGGATGTACAACCTGGCCATCTTCACGCGGGTCTGCGTCGTGCTGTCACGAGGCATGGCCCTCCGCAAGGTCTGGACCGCCTTCTCCCAGTCGCCCTGCGCCTCTTCCACGGCGGCCAGTTCATGGATCAGGGACAGGTCATCCGTCTGCACCTGGGTGGCCTCGAGAAGGGCCTGTCTCCGCCGCTCATACTGGCCTGACTGCTTGTAGACCTCGGCCAGGGCCAGCAGGGGTATGGCCGAGGCCCTGTTCGCCTGATGTTCGCGATCGAGCTTCTCAATCAGTCGCTGGCGCAGGCCCGCCTGTCCGGCGACCTCGGACATGGCCTGGACCCAGCGGAGCTTCTCCTGTGTGTCTTTTGTCGCCTCATGGAGTCGCCAATATGTGTCCACGGCCTCCGCATGGTGGCCCAGGGAGGCGTACAACGCGGCCAGGGGAGTCAGGATCTCGGGCCTTCCTCCAAATTCATGGTCCGCCCCTTCCAGAATAGGCAGGGCCTCACGGCCCCTGCCCAGGCTGTGGAGCAGTTGGGCGTGCGCAACCCGGGGTGCTGCACTGGCCGGCGAACCCTTCTCCCATTCCAGGACCCACTTCAGCCCTGCATCATACTGTCCGGCCTTGGCATACAGCTCACTGATCTGGGGCCTCAGATCCAGGTCGGACGGCCCTGACCTGGTGACCAGGGACTCCAGGGTCGCCGCCGCCCGGGTCCAGTCGCGTCTGAGACAATAGAGGTGTGCCTGTTGGCGCAAGACGATCTGCGGCTGGGCCCTGGCCGCCTCTGAAAGGACGGCATCGGCCCGGTCCGATTGGCCCTGGGATTCAAGCAGTTCGCTGAGCAGGCAGGTCTGCTGGATCGTGCGCGCGGGTGCGGCCTCCAGTTCCCGAATCAGGGCCGCCTTCTGCTCGGCCGTGTTGAGGCCGGCCATGACCTGGGATAGGGCCGGCCCCAGCGATGTGAAGGTCTGGGCCTTGTCCAGTTGGCGCCTGGCCCAAAGCACGGCCTTGTCCCAGGCCTTGAGGCGGAGGGCCAGCTTGCAGAGATGGTTCACATAGGAGGGGTCCTCCGAGAACCCTCCGCCCCTGGCCTCTGCCCATTCCAGGGCCAGGTCAGGGTGGCCTCTCGCAGCCGCTGCATCGCAGGCCTGGATCATGGCCTGGAGGTCTCCGGTGCGGGCGAGCGTCTTGAACAGGTCCAGGGCCTCTTCTTCCTTGTTCACTCGACACAGAAACTCCGCCAGATCCTGTTGGGCGGCGCGGCTCCCCGGAAGATCCTTGACCCTCTGCCGATAGACCGCCTCCGCCTGATCCTTCAATTCGTACTGTTCGAGGATCCCTCCCACCTGAAGATAGGCAGACTCCGCCTTGCCCGACAGATCCAGAAGGCGATCCAGAGGGACCCTCACCTCGTCGTCCTGTCTGTTCCTGTGGTACAGTTCGGCCAGGCGGATCAAGGTCTCTCGATCCGGATTCGTATCCTGGAGGGCTGGTTGCAGCAGCGAGAGGGCGCGGTCCAGTTGTCCGGCCTCCGCAAGGGCCGCTGCATAGGCCCTCTGATTGGTCTCGTCCCCCGGAGTGACGTCAAGGACCTCCTTGAGCAGGGTCAGAGACTGGTCCGCACGCCCCAGGCTGACAAGGAGACCGGCCAGTCGCTTCTTGAGGCCGATGCGTTCGGGATGGGCCTTGACCAGGCCGGTCAGGTAATCCTTCAGGCCGTTCGGATCGTCGTTGCGATCAAAGACCTGCTCGATTTGGGAACAGATCTGGTTCTCAAGCCATGACCCCTGGCCTGCCTGATCAAGGGCCTCGGCGTAGACCTCCAGGGCCTTTGGGGGATCCGCCTTGTACAGATAGATGTCGCCTTTCCGGAGGCGGACCATCGCGGCCTTGTAGGGATCCCGGGTCAGGGAGATCAGCTCGTCGCTGGTCTGGAGGGCCTCATCAAAGAGGCCTTCCTTGATCTGTTCTTCCATCAGATCCTCATGCGCCAACGGGGTACTCTCTCTCTGGGCCAGACTCCAGTTGCCGAAGGACAGGAGCCATACGAGCGGAATGATGGACCTGGCAATTCCGTGCATCGGACCACCTCATGAGCCTTCAGACAACACTCTATTACAACTGTGGTCGATGGTCAAGAGGTATTTTTCTGAATCAGGGTCAACCTGATCGGGTGCTGGATCAGAGCGAGAAGAGGAGGATGAAGAGACCCACGACGACTGTGGTCGGCCCCTCCGCCAGGCGCCACCAGAGGGGCATGCCCTCCACCCAATCGACCACCCCAAGGGTGAGGCCTAAGAGGACCATGGCCAGGCCGAGGTACTGCAGGATGGGCCGGTGACGGCGGAGGTCGGAGGATGTGACCCACAACAGGCCCCCCAGGATGGCGTAGAACGCCGAGGTGGACCGGGCCAGATAGCCCACAACCGGATCGGACGGGAGCTTGCCCATGCCCAGCCACTGGTGCACATGGTCCATCCACGAGTAGGGCAGGATCACCGCGATCGCGGCCAGCAAGGCGACCGTGCCCACGGCCCTGACAAACCACCTCAGGAATCGCACTTTGTGCATCATAGCTGACAGAGGCGGGCCCTGCCCTTCCAGTCCAGTCGCGGCCCCAATCCTGGTCCACGCCAATATAGACCGCATTCCGCCGCGGATCAATCCTGATTCCGAGACCGCGGCCTTTTCGGGGCCTTCTCCCCAGGCACGTTCCGCGCTATAATCACCCGAATGGACAAGGACCTCAAGGGGCTCCTCAAGTCCCAGATCGAAGAGCTTGTGGTCGGCCTCGGGGGCAAACCCTATGCGGCCCGGTACCTCTTTTCCTTCATCCACGCCAAGGGGGTCTCCGGAATCGACCAGGTCACGCCCCTGCCCAACACCATTCGCCAGCAGCTCGCCAACGCGGGTTTCACAGTCTCCACGCTCCAGTCCGAAGGGACGTTCCGGGACCCGGACGGCACCATCAAGTTCGTCTTCTCCGTACCGGACGGGCCCCGGATCGAGACCGTGCTGTTGAAGGACGAGGGCCGCGTGACCTTGTGCATCTCCTCTCAGGCGGGGTGCAGGATGGCCTGCCGTTTCTGCGCAACCGGTCAACTCGGATTCCGGGCCGACCTGACCGCGGCCCAGATCGTGGACCAGGTCTACCGGGTCCGG
>JAGOQT010000175.1 GCA_018007255.1 Phycisphaerae bacterium
TACGAAAGGCCTTCCTGAAGGATGACTCTCTGGGGAAGGTCCTCCAACTGAAGTACGTCGACAGGTCAGGGCCTGCTCGAAAGACCCGGGTGAAGGTAGAGGTTGACACCAATCCCCCATCCGGCAGCGGGATGGAGATCAAGTACGTGGACTTCCCTTTTGTCTCTTCGGTCACTGTACAGGACAAGCCAAGTCTTTTTGCCGGGAAGGTCCATGCGCTGCTGTGCAGGGAGTATGTCAAAGGCAGAGATTGGTATGACTTCCTGTGGTACACAAGCCAGAGCGCCCACATCAACTATGCGTTTCTCGCGTCGGCTTTGGCGCAGCAGGGTCCTTGGCAGCACCAAGATGTCCAGGTCGACACACAGTGGTGTCTCATGCATCTTGAGGACAAGATCCATTCCGTTGACTGGACCGCAGCTCGGGAAGACGTGCGAAGGTTCGTCAAGGTGACCGAGTATCCATCGCTGGACCTGTGGAGCAGAGAGCTCTTTCTATCTCAGCTGCGGAAGATCGAAGGATGAGCGACGGACCTGTGGGCAAGCGGGTCTGCGTGGAGCAAGCTCGCTTGCGGAACGGAGGCCTGCGCAGCCGCTTCAGTCGGACGGTCCGACGGTCCGACGGTCGGACAGTACGGGCGGAAGAGCCGCCCTATCGGTGGGACAGTGAGACGGTAAGACGGTCGGACGGTGCCGGCGGCAGAGGAAACACGGTCGGACTGTCTGACTGTTCGACAGTCGGACGGTAGGCCTACGTTGCCGGCTTCTCGGTCATCCAAGACGGTCAGACGGTACGTACGCACAAGGAATGATATGCCTATGGGTTTGACATCCCCTCCGCCAGAGGGTAACCTAGTGCCATGTCCAAGCACGACCGAACAACACAGGAGGTTCGGGAGGCAGCAAGCCAGAAGATCCTCTTCCTGCCACTATGAGGACCGTCCTATCCATGTTGTGTGCAGTCCACGACCTGAGTACCTTGCGGTCATAACGGCCTATCTACCAGATCCGAGTGAGTGGATAGACGGCTTCACAAGAAGGGGCGGATTATGAAGTGCATTCACTGTCAGGGCCGGCTTCGTAAGGACTCAGTTCCATTTCACATTGACAGAAAAGGCTGCCATGTGACTCTAGACCACGTGCCTGCCTGGGTGTGCGAGCAGTGTGGCGAACCGCTTCTGGAGGAGACAGCGGTGGCTGCTATCCAGGACATCATTCGCTCACTGGAAGAGAAGTGTGGAGCATTTCAGGTTCCTGCATGACGGTCGGACGGTGCCGCTGCGCGGAGAACCTAAGACGGGAAGAGGGTTGGAGCGTAAGAGCGAGGAGATCGGGGCGGGCAACACAGAACTGAAGTACTGATTCTCTGCCACTAAACCCACGAAAACACACGAACGCTGGCGCCGGGGCTGGAGTGCTGGGGCATGCCAGGGTCCGCCGTCTGATCCACGGCTTCGCCGTGCCATGGAGGCCCCGGGCCTCCATGGGTGGCCTTCGCCCGAGACGGCTCTGCAAGCGAGCTTGCGTCGCCGTCTCAGACTCGGCCACGATCGGACGGCTCAGGGCTGTTACGATCGGTCCCTCGCTTGCCGCCTTCTGCACACCGAAAACTGAACACCGAAAACCGGAGCCCTCGGTTCCTATCGCTTCCCGCCCTGCGCATCACGCCTGCCGCGCCTGGGCCGTACGCCTGTGGGCGAGCGGGTCTGCGTGGAGCAAGCTCGCTTGCGGAACGAAGGCCTGCGCTGACCACCCGGCAGGCGAATGCCTGACGGCCGGACGCAGAGCGTCCGCGTACGGCGGCCATAGAACCCGGACAAGACTCGAGCTGTGGCGGGAGCCTCTTTGTTCGTGTGGTTTCGTGCCTTTCGTGGCTATATTCTCAGTGCTTGTGCCCGGCACGGTTCGTGGCCAGGCGACGGCCAAGCCGCTACTGTCCGACAGCCCGACGGTGTCTACCTGCGGTCCAGCATTTCGACGTCGCGCTTCAGGATAGGGATCTTGTTCTCCACAATGTCCCAGAGTATCTCGTTTTCCAGGACATCATAGCCATGGGCAAGCACGTTTCGAAGGCCCACGATCTTGTGAATGTCGCCGATCTGGTCAGCAAGGTCCGGGTGATCTCTTCGCAGTCGGGCCAGCGCCTCACCGATGATCTCGAGCTCTCGCTCCACAATGAGCTGCAATCTGCGGTCTTCCCGAAACTCGTCAAAGGTCTTGCCGTGTCAAAAGACCTCGGTTTCCTGGATCGAACGCAGGATATCCTCGCAGAGCTTGCGGGGACTATGCAGCATAGATGAGCCTCTTGGTTTCGTCGAGTTCCTGTCGAAAGACGCCGTTGCGCACGCTTGCAGCGCATACCAGATCGACGGGGCGTTGGAGTAGCTGTTCCAACTCCGTCTTGAAGTCAAAGTACTGGTCGAAGCTGCCAGCGATGCCCTCTCGTGAAAAGACGACGGCAAAATCGACATCACTCTGCGGCCCAAAGTCCTCACGCACGGCAGAGCCGAACAGGTACAACTCTCTGACCGCGTACTTGCGGCACAGATTGCCTATCTGGATACGTTTCTCATCGAGTAGTCCCATGACATCCTCGTTCTCACAGGAACGGACTGCCGGGCGACTGAGTCGGCCCTGAGGTCATTGTATCGTCCCCAGGTTGGCAGGGCAACCCCGGTCCGAAACAGGCTTGGGTCCCTGGGGGGGCAGGCGGTCTGACTGTCAGACTGTCGCACCGTGGGACGGTGAACGGAGAGAAGGTAGGAAGGTAAGATGGTAAGAAGGTAGGATGGAAACACGGAACTGAGATACTGATTCTCTGCCACTAAACCCACGAAAACACACGAACGCTGGCGCCGGGGCTGGAGTGCTGGGGCGTGCCAGGGTCCGCCGTCTGATCCACGGCTTCGCCGTACATTGTGTGCCCACGGCACACAATGGCGTGCTGCGGCAGGGTCGCCTCCCCAGGCAAGCCTGTTCGGCGCCCCCCCCTCGCACACGATCTGACGGCTCTGGCCCGTTGCGATCGCTCCTTCATCTGCCCCTTTGCGCATCAGCTTGCTGCGTTCCGCTTACCACTTTGCGCATCACCCTCCCGCGCCGGAGCCGTACGCCTGTGGGCGAGCAGGGCTGCGTAGAGCAAGCTCGCTTGCGGAACGAAGGCCTGCGCTGACCACCCGGCAGGCGAATGCCTGACGGCCGGACGCGAAGCGGCCGCGTACGGCGGCATCGGAACGGGAATGGGACTCGAACTGCGGCGCAAGCCTCTTTGTTCGTGTGGTTTCGTGGGTTTCGTGGCTAAAAAATCATCCGTTCCACTGTGGCCTTCGGGAACGCACCGAAGTTGACCAACAACCCCAAACGCAACCCGGTGCCCTTGAGGTAGTTCATCACCTGGGCCCGGTGTTCCCCTGTCAGGGACCTGACCGCCTTGATCTCCACCAGAACCCGGCCATAGCAGACCAGATCGGCCTTGTAGGTCTGCTCCAACACCTGTCCCTTGTACGTCAGTCGCAGCGGACGCTGGGACTCATACGGGATCTGCCGGGCCAGCAGCTCCTTCTCAAGGCACTCCTGGTACACGGACTCCAGGAATCCCGCACCCAGTTCCTTGTACACGTCGAATACCGCCCCCTGGATGGCGTAGCACTCGTCCTTGAATAGGAGCTCATCCGTCATAATTGCCCTCTGCCGGCAGGTGCTCTGCGATCGTCTCTGGGTACTATATCTGTCTCGCAGACGGGTGAGAAGTCCCATTCCTTTCTGGCCACTAAACCCACGAAAACACACGAACGCTGGCGCCGGGGCTGGGGTGCTGGGGTGCACCAGGGTCCGCGGTCTGATCCACGGCTCCGCCGTGCCATGGAGGCCGCGGGCCTCCATGGGTGGCCTTCACCCGAGACGGCTCTGCAAGCCAGCTTGCGTCGCCGTCTCAGACTCGGCCACGATCGGACGGCTCTGGTCCGTTGCGATCGGTCCTTCATTGCCCACTTGGTGGATTGTGCCTGGTCCACTACCCTTGCCGCGCCGGAGCCGTACGCCTGTGGGCAAGCAGGTCTGCGTGGAGCAAGCTGGCTTGCGGAATGCAGGCCTGCGCAAACCACCCGGCAGGCGCAGGCCTGACGGTAGACGCGAAGCGGCCGCGTACGGCGGCCCTGCGACTGGAACGGGACTCGAACTGCGGCGTGAGCCTCCTTGTTCGTGTGGTTTCGTGGGTTTCGTGGCAGAGAATCAGTTGTTCTCCCCACAGTCCAACTGTCCAACAGTCAGACTGTCCGACCGTCTTGCCGTCTCAGGTTCTCCGCACCGCGTCCCTTGGCCCCTGCCACCTGTCTACCCGTCTACCTGACTTCTGGTGTCCTGCCTTCCGCCTTCATCCTTCCGCCTTCATCCTTCGTCCATCCGTCCCCCGCAGCCCTTGGCCGCCACGGTCTTACTGTCTGACAGTCCGACGGTCCGACGGTCTCTCTCCGTTCCTACCTTCTTACCATCTTACCCTCTTACCTTCGTGTCGTTCACAGTCCGACTGTCTGACGGTTTCTCTCCGTTCCTACCTTCTCCGTTGTCCAGGGCGGTCCGACGGTTCGGATTGGTGGTACACAACCGCATGCCGATGCCCTATAATCCCGCAGGCGGTCCTGGATGGGCGGGCCAGATCGGCCCGGCCGGACGCGAACTGGTTACCCGTCGTAGGGCACGAGGCCCAGAGGACGAGGCAGGCGGGCTTGGTCAGCTCGGGCGCCCTGCGTGTGCAGGGCAGGCCGGCGCCATGGTCTGACCGATACGAGCTGCCCTGGGCGCAAGGTGCTGAGGATGAGAGTCATGACGACTGTTTCCGATCGAGCGATACGGCCCAGCGCAAGACCCGTGACTGTGCGAGCGACCGTGTTGTTGTGCCTGGTCTGGTGCTGTTCGCACGCACAGGCCGCAATGTACTACGTCAGCGCAGCGGATGGGAACGACCTGGGGCCCGGGACTGCACTGCGGCCTTGGCGGACCATCGGCAAGGCGGCCGGCTCCCTCATCGCGGGGGATATGGCCCTGATCCGGGGGGGCGTGTATCGCGAGTCCGTCCAGGTCACGGTCAACGGGACCCGAGACAAGAGGATCCTGATCCAGGCGCACCCGGGCGAGCAGGTCATCCTGGACGGCTCGGACCCCATCACCGGATGGACCCAGTGCGGGCCCAACGAGCCCGGGTTGACGGTCGGCGGGGTCACGAATCCGCACTACGCGGACATCTACCGGGCGGTCCTCCGCGATCCGACGATCCGGACCCTGGACGACCTGGTGCTGTGGGAGGCCAACTACTGGCTGCAGCCGAGCCAGGAACCCAGCCAGACGCTCGCGGTCCTGGAGGACGCGAGGGAATACACCAGGCTCCAAGACCCCAACAACTGGGGGCAGAACCTGGCCCTGTGGGACCGCGCGAACCGATCCCAGCAGGATGACTACTGGAAGGGCGCGTGGCTGCGAATCCGATCCCATGAGGCGAACAACACGATCCTGACCGTGCAGATCGCCGGGTCCAGGCAGTCCGATGGGAGACTGCTGTTCTCCGAGCCGCTGGCCCACAACCTGATCCGCACGGGCTCGACCCCGGACGAGTACTCCATCCTGAACCACCCCCACATCCTGGACAAGGCGGGCGAGTTCTACTTTGCGAAGGGGCCGGGCGAGGCGGAATGGACCGTGTACCTCTGGCCCAGGGACCCTCGAAGCCTGGAGGGCCGGGTTGCCTATTCCAGCCGGCGGGTGGCCATCCGCCTGGCGGACGGCGCGGGCAGCTATGTGACGCTGGACGGGCTGGCCATCTGCAGTTACGCGGGGGCCGGGCCCGGCACGGGCGGAGTCGTGTGCACCGCGGGGGTCCACCCGACCGGATGCTGGGTCCGGAACTGCCAGATCACGAACAACGCGGGATATGCGGGCATCCACGTGGGTGGAACCGATACGGTCATCCAGGCCAACACAGTGGCCAATGTCCGGTATGGGTACGGCATCCTTTCCGGAGGAAGCCGGACCGTGGTGCAGGGGAACTCGCTCAGCCAGACGGAGCGGACCGCGATCTACGTGCCGGGCGCGAGGCAGTGCCGGATCCTGTCCAATACGGTGCAGGGTGCGGGCAATCTGGCCACGGCCATAGCCGTGTACTCGGATGCGAACGAGGTCCTGATCGCCGGGAATGTGGTCACGCGCGGGGGCTTTGCCCTGGCCCTGAGCCACGCAGCCCATGTTGCGGTGTTCAACAACTGCTTTCATTCGCAGACCGCCAAGGTCGTCGCGGATTGGGGCCAATGCACAGGCACCAATGTCATCCTGAACAACACCGTGATGAGTTCGCACCCGGAGCCCCAGGGGGTCTCTCTGGTCAGCCGGGAGTGCACGTGGGTCGTGAAGAACAACATCCTGTGCGGCGGGGTCGGCGGGACCCGGAGCCACAACCTGTACACGCACCTGGGCGCAGAACAGGAGGCCGGGCAGGGGTGGTCCAAGGCGGAGGGAGAGCTCCTGGAGACCCGCCTGGACACCCTGTTCACGGACGCCCTCCAGTACGACTTCCGCCTGAGACCCTCGTCTCCTGCCGTGGACACAGGCATCGACGTGTCCGCGCACCTGCCTGTCCGGGTCTATCCGGACTTCGATTTCTCCAGAGACCTCGCCGGCCACCGCAGGGACTCCAGGCCGGATATCGGGGCCTTCGAGTACGTGCCGCCGGATGCGGCCAACCACGCGCCGGCCCTGTCTGCGATCCAGGTCCCTCCCGTTGCGGAGCGGTCCTTGCTGACGCTCTCGGTCCGGGCAGCGGACCCCGACGGCGATGCCTTGACCTACTCGGCGGGCCCGCTGCCCGCGGGCGCACGGTTCAGCGGCGGCACGTTCAGTTGGACGCCCACAACAGGCCAGGCCGGCTCGCACAGGGTGACTTTCACGGCCAAGGACGGCCGAGGCGGCGAGGATTCGCAGACCGTGACGATCCTGGTCTCTGCTGCAGGCGGGGGCAATCGGGCCCCCGAGCTGGCCTCGATCGGGGCCAGGATCGCGGTCAAGGGAACGGCCGTGGCCTTCGAGGTCAGCGCCGCGGATGCGGATGCGGACCCATTGACCTATTCGGCAGTGGATCTGCCTTCAGGGGCGTCCTTTGCAGGCAGCACCTTCACATGGACGCCGGGACCCGACCAGGTGGGAACCTATCCGGTGACCTTTGTGGCCGCCGACCGCAGGGGGGGCCAGGATTGGGAGACCGTCACGATCACGGTCAAGGACAACAACCGCGCGCCGTTGCTCGACGCCATCGGGCCCAAGTCCGTGGAGGCCGGCTCCACGCTGACCTTCTCGGTCCGCGGGGCCGATCCGGACGACGACCCGCTGACCTACTCCGCCTCCGGCCTGCCTCCAGGGGCCGCGTTCAGCGGCACGGAGTTCAGGTGGACGCCCGGCGTCAGCCACGGCGGCTCGCACACGGTGGAGTTCGCTGTGAGCGACGGTCTGGAACAGGACTCCGAAGCGGTGGTGGTGACCGTGACCAGCATGGACCGCACCGCGCCCAGGGCGGACCTGGCCGTGCCCCCGCCGGATTCCATCCAGGTGCCTGCGAACACCCTGATCACCGTGCGCGTCGCCGATGCAGGGGACGGGGTGGACCCCGGTTCCGTGACCATCGAGGTCCAAGGGCAGACTGCCTATGTGGGCAATGCGGAGGCCTTTGCCGGGCCCCTGGGCGTGTGCCGCCGCAGCGGCACAGGTGCGGAGTACCGGTATGACCTGCAGCTCGGTCCGCTGTTCGGCCTGGATCAGGAGGTGAAGGTCAGGGTGGCTGCCCGGGACTTCGCAGGCAACACGATGGATCCGGTCTCCTGGTTCTTCTGGACGCAGATGCGGCCCTTTGGAGAGAACATCCGGATCAGCTCCGGCCCGACGAGCCTGGACAAGGGCCGCCCCGCTGCGTGCGCGGACAGCCGGGGCAGGGTCTGGATGGCGTGGCATGCAGGTCCGCCGGGTGCGAGAGACGTCTATGCGGCCTGGTACGATCCTGCGACCAAGACTGTGGCCAAGGCCTCGCAGTTGACCTTGGACACAGCGGACCAGTGCAATCCGGCCCTGGCCGTGGGCGCGAACGACCGGGTCTATGTGGTCTGGCAGGACAACAGCCGAGGCAACTGGGACCTCTGCGCGAGGTGGGCGGCAGAGGGAGGCTTGTGGTCCGATACGGTCAAGGTGATTGATTCCAACGAGAACCAGGTCAGGCCTGCGATCTGTGTGGACCAGGGCAGTGCCCCGCGCGTCTACGTGGCCTGGCAAGACGATCGGGCAGGCAACGACGACGTGTACGTGGCCTTCACGGACGACGAGCTCCTGGGCCCGACCGTGGTCCGCGTGACTACCGACACCGCGGCACAGACCGACCCTGCAATCGCAATCGGCCGGGACCATGCCGTGTACCTGGTGTGGAC
>JAGOQT010000176.1 GCA_018007255.1 Phycisphaerae bacterium
ACCTGTTCCCGTGAGGTTCTCCACGGCCTCACCGTAATCATGCCGATGGAGCTTGGCCCCACCCTCACCGGAAGAGGCCACCAGCGCGACGCCGACGCGAGGGTCGAATGCCTGGGTCACGAGGGCCGCCTTGCCGTATCGAGACACCCCCTCGATGCCCACCTTCCTCGGATCCACCTTTGCTGCCGGATTGGCCTCGAAGTAGTCGATCAACCGCCCGACACCCCACCCCCAGGCCCGCAGTGCGCCCCAGTCATCGGGCTTGCGGGGCTTGCCCTTGTTGGTCAGACCAATGATGCCCTGCCGGAGCGCATTGCCGCCCATGTCTGCCTGGATGCTGCCCGGGTTGATGGAGCCGTAACCCCATCCGTGGCTGAGGGCTTGCTGGGCCACTCCGCCGCCCATACCGCCCCCAAAACCTCCGCCAAACTGGATCAGGACGGGCACCGGGGCCTGCGCATTCGCCGGCACTGTGAAACTGGCCTGGATGTCCACGGTGATCTCAGGGAAACCGCTGTTGTCCACGTGTCCGACCAGGGTCTTGCTGACCGTCTGGAACCCGCCGGCGTTGCCCTCGGTGGTGTTCGTGACCTCCCACGTAACCTTGGGCACATTGGCCGGGATACGGCCGTACACCTCCCGCTCGAAGTCTTCCAGGATCTCGGCCCGCCTCTGGGCCCACTGCTCCGGCGCGGTCACCCTCGTCCCGTTCTTCATCTTGAGTGCATCGGGCATGGTCGGCATCCACTCGTTGGCCGTGGCTTCATCGAATCCAGGACCGGTCTGATTGCTGCCGCTCTTGCCGGGGCGGAGGGCCTTGATTCCGAGCTGACCCATCATGTTCTGGTGGTCGTTGTATCCCTCTTCAATCCACGGGGCGGGTGCTCCACCACGTCCTCCAAAACCCCCGAAGCCGCCGAAGCCACCGCGGCGTGCGCCCGGGGCAGGGGATCCTGGGCTGGTCTGCGCATGCACAACGCAGGTCACCACAACGCACACCACAGTCCAGACTGCAAGCTGCATGGTCCTCTTGCTTCTCATGATCCATCTCCTGCAGAACACGGAAACCGAAACCTACGCCGACGTCCACTGACGGAGTCATTGTACGCCCTTCAGGCGGATCCAATCAAGGCACAAGCCGACTGGAGGCCTGCGCAGATGTGCAGACCAGACCTACCCTTTCGACGACGATCCCAACCGGCCCAATTCCCGGCCCGGACAGACAAAGCCTCCGTGATCACGGACACCTGTGTGCAACACCCTCCCTTGCACCTCAATGAGGGCCAGGCCTCGATGCCTTTGCCTCGTCTCTGGTCCTGGTCCGGTCGGCCCGGAGCCCGCCTGCAGAGTATGAGAGTAAGTCTGTTTTCTATTGAATCTTACAACTCGAAGGCCCGGAAGGACCCTCATGGTTTGCAGGTGTCGATCACGCAATTCGGGCCCCAATACCTCGGTCCCGCAAGGACCCAGAATCTTGCCTGTCTTCCGTATTCTCGTCTCACTTCCCGCGTTGCCTGGCGGTATATTATTATAGAAGTCCGATCTTGCCGATTATGGGCAAGGAGGAGGCCGATTGTGATATTGAGCAGCTTATGCATTTGCCTGTGCGGCCTATATTGTCCACTGCGTGTGGTGTAACGGGAGTGTGTCAGTTCTGCCTGTCTGAAAGGGTCGAAGCATGTCGAAGAGAGTGGCGTGTGCGCTTGCCATTGCCGTGTGCCTGATGTGTGCAGCCGGCACGGCCATGGCCGGCCTGGTGGGATACTGGCCCCTGAACGAAGGACAGGGTACGGCCGTCAAAGACGTGTCCGGCAACGGCCACGATGGGACCATCGGAGGTACTCCAAACTGGGTGGACGGCCCTACCGGGTTCCGCAGCGCACTGCGGTTCGGCACAGCCGGCAGCTTGGGAGTGGACTGTGGCAAATGGAATCCCTCGGCCGCCAGCGGCACAGACACCAAGCAGGTGAGCATCGCCTGCTGGGTCCAGCGGGCAGGGGCCGGGACCGCCTACCAGGGGATCATAGCGAATCGAACCGCGTACGGAAGTGACGACACCCAGATCTACTGGGCGGTCGAGTACAACCTGGGCGGAAACTTCATCCAGTTCGGGAGCAGAACCGGGGCTGCATACGGCCTCGGCAGCCTGCCTGTGGGGGAGTGGGCCCACCTGGCGGTCACCTTCGACGGAGCGACCGTCACCACCTACGGCAATGCCGTGCAGGCAGGGACCGGCGCCGCGGCCCGATTCGGCCTGGATACGAACTCCACGGTCAGGATCGGAGCAACGGAGGCCACTGCCAATGCCTTCGAGGGCGACATCGACGATGTGCGGCTCTATGATCACATGCTCTCGGTGAGCGAAATCGAGGCCTTGATGGTTGCGCCCACGTACCCCGACAGCAGCGACCCCGTGCCATCCGACGGTGCCGAGGACGTGGAGAGAGACGTCGCTCTCAGTTGGACGCCGGGAGATCTTGCCCAGACCCACAACGTGTACTTCGGCACCAGCTTCGATGAGGTCGATGCCGCATCCACGGGCAGCGCCCTGCTCGTCTCCCAAGGGCAGACAGCGACTACCTGCGATCTCCCGGGCATGCTCGACTTCAGCCGGACCTACTACTGGCGGGTCGATGAGGTCATCGCCCCGTCTGCAGGCGGCACGGTCTACAAGGGCAAGGTCTGGAGCTTCACCGCCGAGCCCTATAGCTATCCTGTCGCTACGCCGATCCAGGCCACCGCCTCCAGCTCCATGAATGACACGATGGGACCGGCCAACACGATCAACAGCCGGGGGCTGGATCCGCTCACGGATGAGCACTCGATCGCCATCACCGACATGTGGGTCAGCAGCAAGACCGGCCCTCAGCCGACCTGGATCCAGTACGAGTTCGACCGCGTCCTCAAGCTGGACCGGATGTGGGTCTGGAACTCCAACCAGGCCGTAGAGGAGATCGTGGGGTACGGCGTCAAGGAGGCGAAGATCGAGGTCTCCGCAGACGGGACCACCTGGACGCCCATCCCGAACGTCCCCGAGTTCGCCCAGGCGACCGGCCTGGACAACTACGCGCACAACACCACCGTGGATCTGGCCGGCGCAGAGGCCAAGTATCTGAAGCTGACCTGCCTGAGCAACTGGGGTGGGGGCGTGATCTACAGCCTCAGCGAGGTCCGGTTCTTCTACGTCCCCACACAGGCCCGGCAGCCTGCACCCGCCTCGGGCGCAACGGACGTGGCCCTGGATGCAGTGCTGGCGTGGCGTCCCGGACGCCTGGCGAACCGTCACGAGGTCTACTTCGGGACGGACCCGAACGCCCTGATCCTGTCCAAGAGCGTGACGGACAAGCAGGTGAGCCTGTCCTCCCTGGGCGGGGAGTGCGGCGGGACGTACTACTGGAAAGTGGACGAGGTCAATGAGGCCACCTCTGCGTCCTGGCCCGGTCCGGTGTGGAGCTTCTCCACGGTCGAGGGTGTACCCGTGGAGGACTTCGAGGCCTATGACGACCAGTGCAATCGGGTCTACTACGTGTGGAAGGGGGGCGCCGGCAACTCCGACAATCCGGACTGCGGCGTGCCCAGCTATGCCGGCAACGGCACGGGGTCCATCGTAGGCCATGACGACTCGCCCTATGCGGAGCGGACCGTGACCCAGGGAGGCCGGCAGTCCATGCCGTTCTGGTACGACAACTCGCAGCCTCCGCTCTACTCGGAGGCCTACCGGGAGTGGACCGTTCCGCAGTCCTGGTTGATCGGGGGGGCGGACACCCTGACCGTCTACTTGCAGGGCAGTCCGATCGCCTTCCTGGAGCAGCCTGCAGGCGAGATCCGGATGAGCGGCATGGGTGCCGACATCTACCAGACCACGGACCAGTTCCGGTTCGCCTACAAGCAGCTCACCGGCGACGGGTCCATCACCGCACGCGTGGTCTCCGTGCAGAACACGCATGAGTGGGCCAAGGCCGGTGTGATGATCCGCGCATCCCTGGAGGGTGTGCCCATGCAGGCCCACATGGTGGCCATGCCCAACAACCGCGTGGAGTGGATGCCCCGTACGGAGGCCGGCGCCAATGCCACGGGCACGGCCACAGCCGTCGATTCGACGCCGTTGCCGGTCTGGGTGAAGGTGACCCGCAGCGGAAACACCTTCACCGGCCAGTACTCCTTGGACGGCGTGACCTGGACCGCGGTGGCGGGCACCACCGAGGCCGTGGTCGCGATGCCCAGCACCGTGTACATCGGCCTGGTCGTGTGCAGCCACGCGGACACGGCGTGCGCGGCCCGGTTCTCATCGGTTGCCACCGCGGGCGGCGTGACGGGCGATTGGGCACTGGCCGAGGTCGGCGTGGCCCAGCCGATCGGCAATACCCCGGAGACCTTCTACGTGGCGGTGCAGGACGGCTCCAAGACCAAGGTCGTCAGCCACCCGGACACGAGCGTGGTCGCAACAGGTTCCTGGGAGCGGTGGGACATCCCGTTCAGCGAGTTCACTTCAGCGGGGATCAACCTCAACGGCATCCAGAGACTGACGATCGGCGTGGGGGACCGCAATGCACCCAAGGCAGGCGGCTCAGGCCAGTTGTTCATCGACGAGATCAGCCTGACGAGGACGCAGAAGCCGTAGCCGGGGCCTGCAGCGTAAAGTGACGAGTCACTACCGTGGCGGGGCGGCCATGCCGCCCCGCCACTTCATTTCTCCGCGCCGCCGCGCAAGCCTCCCCCGCCCAAGACCAGGCCAGACACAGGCCCAGTTCAAGGGACGAACGGATCCGGGCGATAGTCTCTGTCCCGGTATTCGAAGAAGTCGAAGTCCGCGGGCCTCCGCGTTCCGGCCGTGTCCTGACAGGCCATTCCCACGAACGCGCCCGTGAAACTGGGTTGACCAAGAGCGGTGGCCTCATCGGACAGGATGCTCGCATCGAACTGCTGCGGGAGCCAGCGCCAGTCCTGGTCTACGCCGCCGACTCGATAGGCAAAGTGGAGCCGCTCGTGATCGATCTCGACGCGGAGATGCACCGGCCGCCCCTCAGGAATCGCGATCGGCGGCGTGAATGCATCGGCCTGCGTCGAATCGGGCAGGCAGGACATCACGCGGAGGTGCTTGCCGGACGTCTCGTCCCGCGAGAGATGGAGGTAGTGGAACTTCATGCCGTTGTAGTAGCAGACCAGACCCGCGCTCTGCTGATAGTGCTCGGGCTCGAACTCGACGACGGTGGCCGCGGTCACGCAGTGCGACTGCTGCCGGCGAGCCACGAGAGACTGGAGAAACACGCTGCCGATCGTCTCGCGGCCACAGAGACGCAGGAATCCGCGGCGGTCCGTAAGGCTGAAGATCTCCTCCGGCCAGGGCGTGCGCAGCCACTGAAACTCCGCAGGGAGATCCGGCGAATCGAATTCCTCGCGTGACGGCGAGGGGGGAAAGGCGTGGGCCGGCAACCGCGGCGAGGGTGTTTGGAGCGTGGGAATCCCCTGCCCGTCCAACGTCCGCAGCCAGCCGTCCGGCCCCCACACCATCTTCTGAATCGCCGTCTCCCGGCCCAAGGTGCAGCGGCCGCGATTGCGCAGGGGCCTGCCGCAGAGATAGACCATGTACGTCTCGCCGTCCTGCGTCTCGACCAGATCCGCGTGGCCGGCTCGCTGCAACTCGCAGTCCGGGCGGTGTCGTGCGCTGAGGAGGGTCGTGTCTGGGTGGAGTTCGTACGGCCCCGTGATGGCCCGCGACCGCGCCAGGGTCACTGCATGGCCCCAACCCGTCCCGCCTTCCGCCGTGAGCAGGTAATACCAGCCGTTGCGCCGGTACAGGTGTGGTGCTTCGGTGAATCCGAGCTGCGTGCCTTCGAAGATGCGGACTCGTTCGCCCACCAGTCTGCGGTCCCTGGCCGAGTACTCCTGCAACACGATGCCCGCAAACCGGTTCCTTCCGGGGCGGTGATCCCACAGCATGTTCACGAGGAACTTGCGACCGTCCTCGTCGTGGAACAGTGAAGGATCGAAGCCGCTGCTGTTGAGGTAGATCGGATCGGACCAATCGCCATCGATGCGCGGACTGGTGACGAGGTAGTTGTGATAGTCCCGCAACGAGGCGCCGCTCGCGCCGCCGACCGTGGTGCGCCCGTATCGCTTCACATCCGTGTAGATCAGCCAGAACAAGCCGTCCGCGTAGCTCAGGCACGGCGCCCAGACCCCGCAGGAATCAGGGTCGCCCAGCATATTGAGCTGGCTGGCGCGACGGAGGGGACGGGTGAGCAATCGCCAGTGCACGAGGTCGCGCGAGTGATGAATCTGTACCCCGGGAAACCACTCGAACGTCGAGGTGGCAATGTAGTAATCGTCCCCGACGCGGACGATGGACGGGTCGGGATTGAAGCCGGGGAGGATGGGATTGCGAATGGTCATTGGGGCCTCCCTTCACTGGATGCTGCGGCACGGCGGGCTGTGAGTCCCTGTTCGACTTCGCTCACTCGCCTTTGGTTGAGAGGATAGATCATGAGTGCACCGGCCTTGAGCAACGCGATGACTCCAGGCACAATCGAGAAGGCCAGCTTGATGCCAAGCACGGCCGTGGGCGTCTGGTGGACGCCCGCCATGCCTTCCTTGGGTTCCACGAATCCGAAGCAGTACAGGAACAAGGGCAGCAGGAACCCGCCAACGACGGTTCCGGTCTTGATCGCGAACAGCGATGCCGAGAAGATCAGCCCCGTGGATCGTCGTCCGAACTTCCATTCGCCGTAATCGGCCACGTCGCCGTAGAGTGCCCAGGTCAGCGCCGAGGTCGGCCCCATGCAGAGGTAACCGATCGCATTGACCGTGACGAGCAGGCCGAATCGGTCCTTCGGCAGGAAGTAGAACAGGAGGAAGGACACTCCCGTAGCGGCGCACAGTCCGGCCGCAGCGTACTTCTTGTCCACCCGCCGGACGACCACGCTCAACGCCACGGTGCCGGCCAGCTGCGCCAGCATGCCCGTAGAAAGGAAGATCGTGCTTCGGTCCAGTCCAAGGAGGATCGGTGTCTTGTCGTCTCCCACGACGTACTTGAAGTAGAAGAGCGTGCTGCCCGAGCGGAGTGCAATGAACGTCGTGGAGAATATGGCTGCCACCAGCAGCACCACCCAGGGCCAGTTGCGAACGAGCTCGCCCAGTTCCTCGCGAGCATTGGTCTTCTGCCCTGCCGGAGGCTTCACGCGCTCCCGGGTCGTCGCAAAGGTGATCCAGAACAGGATCACCGACGCAACGGCAAAGATGGCCATCGTCCACTGGAAGCCCTGCATCTCGTTGTCGGCGCCAAGCACCTCGACGAGTGGACGGACAAGCAGCGATATGAGGAAGCCGCCGGCAAATGCACCCACGAACCGGAAAGTCGATGCCTGTGCGCGTGTGCGCGACGACGGACTGAGCACACCCAGAAGAGACGAGTAGGGCACGTTGATGACCGAATAGCTCGTCAGCATCAGGGTGTAGGTGATGTAGGCGTAAGCGAGCTTCCCGGCCGGGCTCAGGTTCGGACCGGCGAACATCAGATAGCCGCAGATCCCATACGGAACCGCGCCAAAGAGGATGAAGGGACGGAACTTCCCCCAGCGGGTGTCCGTGCGGTCGGCAAGCAAGCCAATGATGAGATCGTCACAGGTCCCGACGAGACGAACGATCAGCATCATCGACGCCACCGAGAGAGCCGGGATGCCCCAGACAACGACATAGTAGTAGGTGAGGAAGATGCCGAAGGTCTGGAAGAAGAAATTCGACGCCGTGTCCCCCAGGGCGTAGCCGATGTACTCGCTCGCCTTGAGACGGTGGCCTGCATCTGGAGGTTGGGGTCTGGTCGAGCTCATCGGCCCTGTTCTCACGCCGCACTCCGGGAAGGGACGAGGCCGGTGCGCAGGACACCTTCGTCGGACCATCCGCCTGGGGCCAAGGCGGCCCCCCCAGCGCCGGCTCCCACGATCACAGCCTTCCTCCGTCTCCCCATGTCAGTCATGCTCGGTTCTCCGCGCACCGCGTCGCAGATACTCACGGAGCGCGAGGGCGTTGTTGTGGGCCGCGTCTTTGGCCGAGTAGAGCAGGGTGACCGGACCCTGGGCCGCCGCATCCAACAGCGTTTCCACCACGTGGGGGTGCTCGTCCAACTCCGCGAAGTAGCGTCGTCGGAACTCCGGCCACCGGGAGGGGTCATGGCCGAACCAACGCCGCAACGAAGCGCTCGGCGCGGCGTCCTTCAACCACCCATCGAGGCGCAGGCCCTCTTTCGTCATCCCGCGCGGCCACAAGCGGTCCACCAGAAAGCGGCGGCCATCTTCCGCTGCGGCCGGGTCATAGACCCTCTTGATTCGGATGGCCATGTCGCTGCCCTCAACGCTCATGC
>JAGOQT010000177.1 GCA_018007255.1 Phycisphaerae bacterium
CTCCCCAGGACCGCGGGATCCTCCGCGAGGGGCCCGCCGTAGTCACTGAACGCCTGCGAGACCATGCGGTTCCCGAAGAGCCTGCTCCGTATGTGTACGAGAGGCAACACGCCCAGCACACGCCCGCCCTCCCGGGCGGCCAGGTAGTAACCCGGGTGGCCGAACACCCTCTGGATCATGGGCGTCCACGCCGGCATATGGCACAGTTCTGCATCCGGCCTCTGCTGCACGAATTCCTCGCAGGGTCGGCTGGGTTCGTCGAGAAGGGTCACATCCATGAGCACGCCTTTCCTTGCACCATCGACCTGAGGGGGTGTCCCCCCTCGTCTTCACCGTGTAAGGACAACCCCACACGGGGTGTCCACCGTCCGTCCGGAGCACCTCGCCTCATTCCGGTTGCGGATCCTCCACTCTTCGCAGCCACACCTCTCTCCAGAAGTGAAAGCACGACCTGTCGCATCCCCCGAAGTGCGCCCCATCGCAGGTCACCCCCTCCAGCAACACAGTGTTCTTCATCCTGCGGACCTGTCCGCTCGTCTCGAGCATGATCTTCTCCACCCTCCGGCCCACCCGGTGCCGTGTCCCGCAGTACCTGCGCATGCCGGTCATCCACAGCAGGCCCTTGTTGCGACGGCGGACATCCAGCGTGGCCAGGACCTCCTCTATGGTCTTGACCTGGACCAGTTCGCCCGGCTGGAGGCCGAGGCACTCCCCTTCCGCCGCGGCCCCGTCCGCCCCGTCCGAGCAACGCGGCCGCGCCCGGAGCGGACCCGACCTTCGGAGCTGCGCGGTCCAAGCCCGCAGCAGACCCTCGCGCCAGCCCAGGTTCTCGATCCACCAGCCCAGGTAGCTCCGGGGTTTCTGATGGAGCTTCACAGCCCGGCCCAGGATCCACTGGCCCGAACCCGCGCGGAGGCACTCCAGCGTGCCGTGGCATGGACCTTCTGGGTCAGGCCTATCGTACAGGATCTCCATACAACACCGTTCTCCTTCTCAGGCTTGCCGGGACGGCCTCGCCCCGGCAAGCCGCCAGACAGCGGCCTGGGCTGCGACCCGAATCCCGAACAGAAGCGTATGCCGGGTGCGGGGCAGAATCTTGCGCGGCTCCGTGGCCATCCGATAGGCCCACTCCATTCCCCATCGCCGCACCCACGAGGGGGCCCGCCTCACCACACCCGCGTGGAAGTTGAAGGCCGCGCCGACCCCGATCATCACAGGGGCCTGGACCCGTCCGAGATGGTCCGCCATCCACTGGATCTGCTTGGCCCCGCCCAGGCCGACCCAAACCACGTCGGGGGCGCACGCGTTGATCTGTCCGACCACCTCTTCGTCCTCTTCGGCGGTCAAGGCCCGGAACGGCGGACACGAGAACCCCGCGATGTCCAGGCCGGGATAGCGACAGACCAGGCGGGCCCGGAGCCTCTCCACCACGTCGACCGTGCTCCCATACAAGAAGTGTCTGTACCCCTGGGCACGCCCCCAGTCGCAGATCTTGAGCATCAGATCAGGGCCCGCCACCCTGCCCCTCGTCTTGTGTCCCAGGAGCCGGGCGGCCGTCACCACCCCGACCCCATCCGGGAGGTTCAGGCCGGCTGCGCGGACGGCTGTCCGCACGGCGGGATCTCGACTCAACTGGATGTCGGACGCGGACTCCACCACCACGAACCGCCTGCTCCCCGAGGCCCGCCAGTCCTGAATCGCGGCAAAGGCCGCATCATAGTCGATCAGGTCCACGGGGATCCCGAGGATCTCACAACGTGGTCCCGCACAATCCCGCGAGGACCGAATCCAACAGGTCGGCATGGCTCCTGTTCCTACTCGGCAGCAGTCGGAAAGAGGACGATGGACTCAAACGGGCCCAGGGACACCTGGCCCGCCACGGACATCCCCTCGATGTCCACGTAGTCCCGGTCCTCCAGGTGAACCACCGTGGGCTCATCGCTCGGATTGGCGAACAGGACGGACTGCACAGGGCTGGCCCCCTCCTCCCCGGAAGGGGACCGGTCCTTGGACTCGCCGTCCTGGCCGCTCACCGCCCGCCACTGGGCCAGCGAGTAGGCCGTGCAGGGTCGGCCGTTGGGGTCCTGACACACCAGGATGTGTCTGGGCCCCTGAGGATGGAAGAACCGATTCCGGTCCGACGAGCCGAAGGTGACGTCACCTTCATCCAGGTGCACGTGAAGGGTCTTCTGACTGGGGGACGTGGCGATCAGGAGGTTCCCCTCCGTGAGGTTGTTCCTGAGGGCATACCGGGGATCGTCCCGCCCTGCGAAGAGGATCTGGACCTCTCCGTTACCGTAGAGCGTGTTCTGGGCGAGCCGGTTGTCTTGGGTCCAATGGAAGAACATCCCTGCAGTCCGGCAGTGGAGCGCGGTGTTCCGCTCAAAGACCCGGTTGCTGCCCTGCTCGTCGAGGTAGATCCCGTAACCCTCGCCCGTGGCGAGGTCCGGGGACTCGGCAGGGTCCCCGTCGTACCCGGCCCAGCCGCCCCGCCAGCCCCAGACGTCCGCCACGATGTTGTGATGGAACACGTCCGGATCCGTGGTGCTCGAACGGCCGTCCGCGTAGATCCCGGCCCCGTCGGACAGGAGCAGGCAGGAGTTCGTGATGTAGTTGTAGGCGATCTCCCGTCCGGAGGTCTCGCCTCGCCCCGCATACAGGCCGTGATGGCCGGAACGGTCGATCCGGTTGCGGAGGACCCGGGTGCGGCGCCCGTTGAGGCCTATGCCCAGGGCATTGCCCCAGACCGGGTCGTCACCCAGCTTCTCCGCGCCCGTGGCGTAGACCGTGTTGCCTTCGATGAGCCCGTGCGTGCAAAGGCCGTCCTCTTCGATGCCGATGTAGCCCGCGTACCGGATCGTGTTGGCCGCAAGGGTCGAGTAGGCGGAGTTGGAGTCCAGGATCCCCACGTAATAGGAGTACTCGATGGTGTTCTCCCTCACGGCCACGTGCCGGGTCCCGCTCAGTTCGATCCCGCGGGCGGCACACCGAACTGCGAGGCCACGGATGGTGTGGTAGGAGCAGCCTTGCACGGCACGGATGCCGTTCTCCCGGACGGTCGCCTCGATGTCCTCCGGGGATTCCCCCAGCGGCCAGAGGTACACGCGGTTCTGCTGGCGATCGATTGCCCATTCCCCCTCCTCGTTGATCTCACTGACGAGATTCGTGATGGAGTACCCCGTGTCCAACGACAGGGGGTAGCGGGTGGGGGAGGCCAGGGTGACCCGGCCCTTGTCCGCATCGTACGCGTGGATCGGGATCTGGTCGATGTGCCACGGCGACGTCCTCACGTTGCACGTGCCCCCCGTGTACACCCCGCCCTTCGGCAGACGGCCGTCGAGGAACGACCGGTTCGGATCCACGGGATCGGCGGAGGCCGGAAACTGCCAGCCCCGGTCCGGATACCGGGCCTGCTTGAGCCGGGATCCTCCCTGAAAGAGCTGCTGGATCTCCGCGTCCACGTCGGCGTAGCAGATCTTCGTCCAGTTCGCATTGCCGCCGCAGAAGGCCTCGCTCGGGCACGGCTTCCAGTTCCGGATGGGGTCGGCTGCGAGGATCACCACCTTGCCCTCGTCGCCCGGAAAGGCCTGGACCACGACGGGGCTGGACTCCGAGGCCCCGATGCGGAGGGTCACGGTCTCTCGATAGACCCCCCGCCTGATCCAGACGCAGTCCCCCGCCTCCAACCGGTCGCAGGCCGCCTGGATGGTCCGCAGAGGGCCGTCTGTCTCGTCCGCATCGGGCTCGGCCAGGGTGCCCGAGTAGGCGTCACTCCCGCGGTCTGCGTCCACGTAGTAGTGGGTCCCCTCAGGGTCTGCCACGGGCGCCGCGAGCAGCACGGCTGCAGCGCAGGGCTGGGCCGAGGCCAAGTGGAGAACGACGGCCAGCCCGCGCAGGCCCTGGACCAGACACCAGATCACCTTGAGCACACCCCCTCCTTGTTCACACGAACGCCCTCCGCACGCCCGGTCCAACAGGGGTCCTCACAGGACGGGTCCACACCCCGCACCTGGCCACAGTGGGGTCTGGGGGCCGGGTCCAAGGCCCTGTGCCTTGGGCCAGGCGGCCCGAGGGCGATCGCCTTCTCATACGCCGCCATGAGCCGCTCGTAGTAGGGACCGGCGCCATACTCGCGGAGGACCCGGTCTCGACCCGCCCTGCCCATCTCCCGACAACGACGGGGTTGTCGCCATAGAGACCGGATCCGCCCAGCCAGCTCCACGGCGTTGCCGGCCTCAAAGAGCAACCCGGTCTCTCCGTGCACCACGATCTCCGGCAGGGCACCCATCCGGGAGCAGACAACCGGCTTGCCGTGCGCCTGGGCCTCCACAGCGCACAGGCCGAACGCCTCGTACCACACGCTGGGCACCACGAGCATTCGACTCCCCGCATAGAAGCCCGACAGGTCTTCAGGACCCAGGTGGCCCAGGAAGGTGCAGTTGTCCGGAGCCCGGTCCACGACCTCGGACATCCGATCGACCCGACCGGCGATGCGGAACGGGATCTCCGGACAGATCCTTGCGGCAGAGACCAGGGTGTCTACCCCCTTCTCCGGGCTGACGCGCCCGGCAAAACCGACGTACTCGCCCAGCGGCCCCTCGCCGGCGGGAAGTCCCGCCTGGACCATATTGGGCACGACCGTGATGCGATCCTCAGGATAGCCCTCGCGGATCAGGCGCCGCCTCTGGAACTCCGCCAGGCAGGCGTAGAGGGCGACGTTCTCGCGGTACCATCCGGCCCTCCTGGCCACCGCATTCCGAAGGGCATACCCCAGGCTCTTGCAGAGGCTCCCTTCGCAGTTCCTCAACACGCACCAGTACTCGCGTCCCCCGCAGCACCTCTCGCAAGTCCGGGGGTCTCGTTTGGACAGGTGCAGGCCCGTGGGGCACACCAGCCGGTGGTTGTGAACGGTCATCACCACAGGGATCTTCGCCCTGCGGCACTCCAAGAGGACCGAGGGCGAGATCAGGGGAAAGAGGTTGTGGATATGGACCAGATCCGGCCGGGCCTCGCTGAGGAACCTGCGGAACGCGGACCGGGCCACGGGGTTGTAGATCCCTGAAAAGAACGCGCGGGCCTTTCCGAGGACCTGGGCAGGGATCTCCGCACTGCTTCTCATGAAGCACGCCGTCCGGTGGCCCCTTGCGGCGAGGAGATCCAGAATCCCCTCCACGACCGTCTCCTCGCCGCTATGTGCACCGTATCGGTTATGGACCACCGCAATGTTCATGGATCACGCCTGCCTGCCGAAGACCTGCTCCTTGGCCATGGAGAGCCTGTACGCGGCGCCTCGCCACGACAGGACGCCCTCCCTTCGCCGGGGAGAGGGCCACACCGCCCGGCACACCTGCTTGAGGCGAAAGTGCCGCAGGAACAGAGACCTCAATCCGGCCAGATCCCCTCCGGAGAGCTCCTCGGTCCGCATCACGACATGCCGGCTCGTGTACCGGCGCCAATCGGTCGAGAGGATCCACTGCCTTTCCTGGGCCATGTCGAACAGTGTGGTCCCCGGATAGGGCGTGACCACACTGCAGAGCACGTTGTCACAGTCCAGGTGGAGAACGAAATCGATGGTCTTCTCCGCTGCGGCCCTGTCTTCCCCGGGCAGGCCGAACAGCACGAACGCCACGGCGAGGATGCCCTCCTGGACCGTATCGCGGAAGCCCTCCCGGATCCTCTCCAGGGTCAGGCCAGGCTTCGCGACCCGCTCCAACAGGGCCGGGTCCCCCGTCTCGACGCCGTACTGGATTCGGACGCAGCCCGCCCGCTTCATCTTGTTCAGGACCTGCGGGCAAACCTCATCGACCCTGGCCTCCACCGCCCAATGGACTCGCAGGCCCCGGTCCAGGATCCGATCGCACAGGGCCTCCACCCTGCGGCGATTGGCGGTGAAGAGCTGATCTCGGAACAAGAAACCCTGGATGCCGAAGTTCCTGTGCAGGAACTCCATCTCCTCCACGACCCGATCGGGCGACTTGAGGCACAGCTTCTTGCCATAGCCTGCGGGATAGGGGCAGTACATGCAGCAGAACGGACAGCCCTTGCCTCCCAGAATGGGGAAGTACTGGGTGAGCTGCCCCCTGGGCCCCATGGCGGCCAATCGGTACCTGTGCATGGGCAGCAGACAATAGGCCTCCAGGTCCAGGTCGTCCAAGGACCCGTCGTCTGGGTCCGTTTGGCGTGGCACCTCAACGACCGATCCCCCGGGTCTGCCCTCGTCCAGGAACAGGGCACCCGGTACATCCCTGGCCTGTCGCAGGGACCCCTGCAGGGCCTGGCGCAGGAACTGCAGGACGGGCCCGTGATAAAATGGATAATTCCCCCTGAGCAGTACATCCGCGCCGCTTCTGGAGAGGACCTCGCCGGCCAAGGGCACGCAGACCGGTCCGATCCCGACCAGGGGGGTCTTGGGCAGTCTCCGCTTGAGCTCCCTCAGGACCTCGCAGTCGCCCACCAGCGAGGGCAGGCACACCTGGGCAACCAGAGCGGCGGCCCCCGCATGCGCGACCTGGTCCGCAAACTGCCCCAGCGTGCGCCGCTCCGCCTGGCCGTCGATCACCTGGACCTCATACCCCTCTCGCCACAGTCGGGTCGCCAGATAGGGTATGTAGGTCGGGAAGAATACATTGGACGAGTGCCCGTGCTCCCGCCTCCACACATCGTTGGCCGTCCCATAGGCCCCTGCCGTGTCCCTGAAGACATCCATGTTGGGGGGACTGGGCAGATTCAGAAGGACCACCTTGCTCATCACTGACCCTCCATGAGACCTGTGCACGAGGCAACTGCATCCGCCTCAACCGGCCCGCCCGGCTCGGATTCGCTGCGCAGGGGACTCCACAGTCGACCCAGGTCCTGTGCCAGGGTCCCGAGCCTGTACCGGCTGGCAACGGAGGTCGAGACCCGATGCGCGGTGTCCAGGGCCAACGCGTCCTCCATGGCCCTGGCAAACACATCCGGAGTCCGCTGGCGGACGATGAACCCGTTCTGTCCCTCCACAACCATGTCCCGCGACCCGCTCACGTCCGTGGAGACCAGGGCCTTTCCGCAGGCAATGGCCTCCAGCATGGCAACGGACCACCCTTCGTGGTGCGAACCAAAGACCACCAGGTCGGCGGCATTCAGGTAGGTGGCCACGGCGTCAGGCCTGAGGAACCCGGTGACCCTCACGTGCCCAGACAGGCCGAGTCCGGCAGCCCTCCGGACCAGGGCGGACCGGTCCTCGCCGTCTCCGACAAAACACAGCATCGCGTCCGGTCGCCGCCCCAAGAAGGCCTTGAACGCATCGAGGATCAGGTCCCACCCCTTGACCGCATTGACGCGACCCACGCACACCACAAGGGTGTGGCCCGCCGGCATCTTCAAGGCCGACCTCGCTGAGGACTGCGGGAAGGGATAGAAGATCGAGTCGTCGTACCGGGTTGGAAAGGGGACGATCTGGGGCCTGCGCAAGGGGCCCCTGCTTGTCCTCACGAAGTCGTCGATGGAGGCCTGATCCGCAGACGCCAGGAGCACATCCGCGCGGCCCAGGGCCCTCCACCACCACCTCTCGAACGCAGGGGACAGCAGCCTGGCCCACGGGTATCGAGGCCTGTGCAGAGGGCTCACCGCCCCTGCAAAGCAGTAGCAGATGCTCCTCCAGGGCAGGCTGCTCAGGGCGAGGATCGTCTCCGGCGACTGGGTGAAGAGGTGGTGGACTCCCAGGGAGAAGACCCGTTTGCGGTAGCGCCTGAGCCGGATCAGGACCGCGAGCCGGCCCGGTATGAGGGGCCGCCTCGCGGTCGGCCTCCACCGTCCCACACTGAAGATCCGGAACCGGGTCCCGTCGAACTCCCGCTCCAGCCACCGGCCCACGGGGGTATCGTCGGTGCTGGTGCCCACCAAGGCCAGACGGTCTCCGTACGCCTTCATGAGCTGCCTGGCAAAGGAGAGTTGGCCGCCCGTGGGGTAGTCCTTGAAGTTGCACGGGTCAATGAGAAGCGCATCCGGCATACGCGTCAGTGCCTCGATCAGTAGGCCTCAGATGGACTGGGCGAAGGCGTACAGGGCCTCGGCCTGTTTCTTGTGGCAGAACTCCCGGCCGGCGACCGCGCGGCCGCAGCGTCCGATGGCAGCGGCCCGGTCCGGATGATCCAGCAGGAACTCCACGGACTGAACCACATCCGCCGCGCGTCCGGGCTCGACCAGCATGGCCGACTCTCCGTGTCGGAGCCACCGGGGCACGTCGGACACCCTGGACGCGACCACGGGCTTGCCCGTCGCCAGGTACTCGCCCAGCTTGAAGGGGAATCCTGCCTGGGCATACGGGTGGCTGGTGCGAGTCATGCAGGGGATGTCCGAGG
>JAGOQT010000178.1 GCA_018007255.1 Phycisphaerae bacterium
TCATGGGCCAGTGAGATCGTCCCTGTCTCTTCGCTCACGACGATACAGATGGCATCCGATCCAGCCGTGATCCCGATCGCCGCCATGTGGCGGGACCCCAGCTCGCGACCGCGGGACGACCTCGAGGTCCTCTGCATGGCGGCCCTGACCGCCTCCGGTTCGGCCAGGGGAAGCTGGACCCGTGCGGCCACGATGCGGTCCCCGCGGATGATGACCGCCATGTCATGGAGGCAGGTGCCGGGGTAGAAGACCGTGCGGAGCAGCTCCGAGCTCACACGGGCGTCCAGGCGCACCCCTGTCTCCACGAACTCGCCCAAGGCCACCTGCCTCTCCAGAACCACGATGGCCCCTGTGCGGGTGGCCGACAGGTCGCGGGCCGCCATCACGATCTCCTCGATCGTACGGGACCACTGCTGCGAGGACTGGGACCACAGGCCGGGCTGGCCGATTCGAATCAGGGCTCGACGGATCTCGGGCTGAAAGGCGGCCGCAGCCACGATGACGACTCCGATGAGGAATCCCTTGTAGAGGAGCTGCAGCCGGTCAAAGGGATATCGTTGGACCACCAGGTTCAAGACCAACAGGCCCACGACCAGGACGAAGAAGACCCCCCGGAAGAGCCTCTCGCCTCGGGTCCCCTCCAGGAAATGGAGCACTCCGTAGACGACCAATCCAATCAGGGCCAGTTCGATGATGAGGATAGCCGGACTGTTGTTGCTGGCTACGCGGTGGAGGTAGTCAAGAATCCCCTGGAACATCCACGTCCTTCTGACTCCGACCATCCTTGGGTAACAGGACTCCCGCCCCTGCTGAGGAGGCCGCACTGCCTACGGCAGATCGTAATTGGTCAGCCGGCTCGGCTCGTCCAACATCAGGGCTTCATCTACGTCGGCCAACATCTCGGAGAAATTGACCCGCAGGACTCGCTCGCGACGTCGGCCGGCCTCAGCCGCAGTCTCACCCGGGTTCGGGGCGCAGGGCATGCAGCCGGCGATTAGAACCGCGAACACGAGTATCCCCAGCACGGCCAGGAGAGGCCGGACCCCGGCCCCAAGCCGACCCAGGCCGGCGGCCGCACCCTTCTTTGGGCATCCGCATGCAGGACTGCAATCGCTTTTCATCATCGTTCCCTTTTCTGGTCCACCAACCGCCTTGCCCCATACCCGGATTGGGCCGGCGCCTCCATTGATCACACCCAACCGCCAGTCTTACCTGATTTCAGTATAGCAGAGCGGCCCGTCCCCTGTCAATCCCTCGCCTGTGGGCAAAGTCAGCCCCCTTGCCGGCCCCGCGGGCCGGAAGCAGGCCTCGGATCGTCCGCCGGGGGCCTCTCGGCGGGCCCCCGGCTCAGGGGGCGATCGCCGTGGCAGTCTCGATCGTGAATCTGCCCAGGGTCGCGGCCAGGCCGAAGAAATCCCCTGGCTCGCCGTCCCCAACGGCCAAGGCGATATGGCCCGCGTCGAATCCGCCCCGTCCGGTCCCCCTGAACATGGCGTCCAAGCCCATCCACTGGCCGCCCACATAGGCCGCCGTCCATGCGTGGCCGCCGAAGCAGTTCCTCACGCCCGCGAACTCGGGTACATAGGCCAGGCCCGTGACCACCCGGGCCGGGATGCCTGCGGCCCTGCATAGGGCCGCGGTGAGCAGGGCATGCTCGGTGCAGTCGCCTTGCCTGGTGGAGGCGACCTCGGCGGCAGAGGCGTACCCCACGGTCAGGTCCTTGTTCTTGACATGCCCGGCCACAAAGGCCTCGATCCGTCGCACGGCCTCGGCCGCGTCATTGGCATCGCCGACCGCCTGTCGGGCCAACTGGACGAGGGTCTTGTCCTCGCTCTGAAGGAAGGCGTTGGGCTTGAGGGCCGCCAACAACTCGGGGTCATCCCCCTTGTAGGGAAAGGCCCCGCCCCGGTCCGGTCGGACAGGCTTGACCGTGACCTCCAGTGCGCCGTCTTCGAGCCTGCGCACGACCTGGGTATCGCCCTGGGGGATCGCCAAGGCGTCCCCCGCCTCCCGCGCACGGAGGCGGTAGGTGACCGCGCTGACCCGGCTCAGGTCCTCCAGGGGCACGGGGCTGGGGATGAGCATCTTGGTGATGAACTCCACGGGATCGAAAGGACTGGTGGCCAAGGCCTCGGAACAACGGACCATCTCGAACTGCATGCCCGCCATGGGCACCACGCTCTTGGCCGCGTGCAGCGAGTCGTCCACGTAGCTGGTGGTCACCAGTCGCCCGGACCCCGGGACGTTCAGCGAGGTCTTGACCTCCGTGAGGGACGCCGGGGTCCCGAGGAGGTCGACATCCCGCTTGGAGCCCACGATCACCTCGGCCTCCACGGCCTGCATCAGGCTGGGCGTGAAGACCGTGGCCTTGAACTGCGTACCCTCTGCCAGACCCTTCTGGAGGGAGAGCAGGCGCAGGCCCTCGGCCATGATCGCGCCGGCAGGCCAGGGGGCCTTGGTCTTCTGCTCTGCACCCATGGACCGGGTGACCACCTCCATGGTCCCGTCCGGCCTCACCTGGCCCTGGAGGGTGACCGTCATCATGCTGAAGTCCTGAACGGCCTCGAAGGCCACGGGTTTGCCGTCCGGCGTCTCGACCGCGGTCTCGGTCATCTCCAGGGTGACCGGAACGCCCACGCGGTTGATGGAGATGCGGACCCGTTCGCTGGTCGTGACCCTGCCCTCCGCCACGACCCGCTTTTGGACCGCATAGCCAACCTTCTTGCCCTCCAGGAACACCGCGAAGTAATCTGCCTCGTCCGGTTCTGCGGCCCCCCAAGCGGGCATCCAGGACGGGGCCAAGAGGGCGATCAGGGCTGCGGCGACGATCTCTGTCCTGTTCTTCATAGAAGCGTGGCTCCTCAGGGCGTACGCCCGGGGCCTTGGGCCCTCGGCGCGATACCCTGGGTAGGATACCTCCTGCCCGTGGTCCGGGCAAGCCCTCGACTGACAGGGTGGTTGCGCGAGGTCTGGGCCCGCGGCAGGACCAGTCCATGCCTCGGACAGGGACTATTCCTTTGACCGGGGCAGCAGGGCGGCTATAATGGCCTGTCAGCTAGGGGTGGTCCGCCGGATGGCGGATCTGAGAACAACCCTTTGAACCTGATCAGGATAGGCCCGGACCGAGGCCGAGGCCTGCGTAGGAAAGCGGCAGTCCCACGTCGTGGAGACACCATCCCCTGTCGCTTCCCACGGAGGCGTCCTCTCGTTTCTTTCGGAGGCACGGCATGTCCACTCAGTTGAACTGTGCCAGGCAGGACCTCATCACGGACGCGATGCGTGCCGTGGCCCAGGCGGAATCCCTGGACGCGGAGCAGGTCCGCAGCCACCTGGCGGCCGGCCGGCTGGTCATCCCCGCCAATCGCATCCGTGTGCGGGGCCCCCTCAGACCGACCGGCATAGGCCGTCCGGTGCGGACCAAGGTCAACGCCAACATCGGGACCAGCAGTGAGCGGAGCAGCCTGCAGGCCGAGTTGGAGAAGATGCGGGTGGCCCTGGAGGTCGGGGCCGACGCGATCATGGACCTGAGCACAGGGGGCGACCTGGACGCCATCCGGGAGGCCCTGCTGGAGGCCTGCCCCGTGCCCTTCGGGACCGTGCCGATCTACCAGGTGATCCAGGGCCGAGGCGTGGAGGACGTGACGGTCGAGGTCATCCTCGACGTCATCGAGCGGCAGGCCAGGCAGGGGGTGGACTTCTTCACCCTCCATGCGGGGTTGCTCAGGGAGTACCTGCCCTTGGTCGAGCGGCGGGTGGCCGGGATCGTCAGCCGCGGCGGGGCCCTGCTGGCCAGGTGGATGCGCCATCACAACCGGCAGAACCCCCTGTACGAGCGGTTCGACGACCTGTGTGCGATCCTGGCCGAGCACGACGTGTGTTTCTCTCTGGGCGACGCCCTGCGCCCCGGTGCGATCGCGGATGCCACGGACGAGGCCCAGTTGGCCGAACTCAGGACCCTGGGGGACCTCGTGCAGCGGGCCTGGGACAAGGGATGCCAGGTCATGGTCGAGGGACCGGGCCACATCCCCTTCAACCAGATCCAGTACAACATGGAGATCCAGCAGCAGGTCTGTCACGGCGCCCCGTTCTACGTCCTGGGCCCGGTCGTGACCGATCTGGCCCCCGGGTACGACCACATCACCTCCGCGATCGGGGGCACGGCCGCCGCCTTCTACGGGGCATCGTTCCTCTGCTACGTCACGCCCAGGGAGCACCTGGGCCTGCCCACGGTGGAGGACGTCCGTACGGGTGTCGTGGCCGCGAAGATCGCGGCCCATGCCGCGGACATAGCCAGGGGTCTGCCCGGCGCGTCCGATGCGGATCGGCGGATCAGTCTGGCCCGCAGGGACTTTGACTGGCGGGCCCATCTGGGCGGCTCTCTGGACCCGGTCACGGCCACCCGGATGTACAGGGAGGCCTGCCAGGACAGCCGCGCACTGCAGGACCGCGACGCCGACTTCTGCACGATGTGCGGCGAGCAGTGGTGCAGCCTGCGGGTCAACAAGGAGCTGCGCCAGGGATCGGCGCCCGGCGCGTAGCCCGCCGGGTACACCCGGGCCTGGTCTCCCGCGGCGGCGCGGCCGGCCCGCAGCGCTGCGCAGGCCCGGGGGCTACCGGGCCTTGGCGGGTTCGAGGTTCACGTCCTCGTAGGCCACCGATCCGGAGTGGGTCAGGACGTCGGCCCCCTCCACCCCACGGAACGTGCACCCCCTGATCCGGACGCCCTCCACGACGGACTTCGGCGTGCCCACGATCGACAGGACCCGCGGGCAGGACGCGACCGTGACGCCCTCCATGACCACCGTGCGCACCACGGGCGGGAAGGGCCCCTCGGTCACCCGCCCGTACACGAGGTCGATCGTCAGAACCGAGTGCGCGACACGCCCGACCTCGACGTTGCGGAAGAAGACGTTCTCCAGGGCACCGCCCCGCCCGGAGTTCGTCTTGAGGCGGAGGGCACGGTCGAGGTTCGGGCTGTCCATCTTGCAGTCCTCTGCGAAGACATTGCGGATGCCGCCGGAGGTCTCGCTGCCGAGCACCACGCCTCCATGTCCGTCCTTCATCGTGCACCTGCGGATGACGACATTCTCCGAGGGCACGCCGACCCGCCGGCCGTCGGCGTCCTTGCCCGACTTGATGGCGATGCAATCGTCGCCCGTGTCGAAGACGCAGTCCTCGATCAGGACGTCCCGGCAACTGTCCGGGTTGCACCCGTCGTTGTTCGGACCGTGGCTGAAGACGTTCACCCCGCGCACGGTGATGTTGGAGCAGAGCACGGGGTTGATCTCCCACATCGGTGAGTTGACGATCCGCACGTCCTCGATGAGGATGTCCTTGCAGCGGTAGGGCACGATGAAGTTGGGGCGCAGGCTCCCGGCTGCACCGAACACCCGCTGCTCGACCGGCACGCCCTTTTCGCCCATCTCGATCAACTGCCTGCCTCCGAGCAGGGGGGGGCCGCCACCCGGTCCCGCGGCGGCCCTGCGCCCAAGGCCCCACCAGGTCTCTGCCGAGGCCGAGCCGTCGAGCGTGCCCTTGCCCGTGACGGCGATATGCTCCTGCTCAAAGGCGTAGATGAGCGGGGAGTAGTTCATGCACTCCGTGCCCTCGAAACGCACGCGGACCACCGGCAGATAGGCCCCCGGATCAGGGTTGAACTTCAGTGTGGCCCCCTCTGCGACGTGCAGGTTGACGCGGCTCTTCAGGTGGATGGGCCCAGTGAGGAACGTGCCGCCGGCCACGACCACTCGCCCGCCCCCCGCCGCATGGCATGCGGCAATGGCCTTGGCGATGGCCTCGGACGCGTCGGTCGTCCCGTCCGGCCTTGCGCCGTAGTCGGTGACCGCGAAGTCCCGCGCAGGGAACTCCGGGGCCTTGATCCGGGCGAGGATCGCGGGCACGGCATCCCAGCCCGTGCCCGTACGGACATCGGCGGCCCCTGTGCGATGGGGTCGGGCCGCTGCCTCGCACCCGATGCAGATCGTGGTGACGGCCAGCAGGGCGGACACGGCGGTCCAAGACCGCCACGACAGACAAGATGTGTTCATCTTAGGACCTCTCCTGGAGCGAGCTTCACGGATTCTGCCTCAAGTTTCCATCCAAGACACAGGACCGGCCTGGGCCCAGGGCCAGGTCCGCGACCTTGTCTCCATACCGGACCCTGCATCTCTGGCCGCCGATGCTGCGGAGCGCGGCGCGGGTCATCCTGCCCCGGCTCCAGGCCATGTCCACCACGAACCCGCCTCGGGCCCGAAGGCCTGTGACCGAGCCGGCAGGCCAGGCCCCAGGCAGGGCAGGCAAGAGCTCCATTTCAAATTTGAGATCTGAGATTTGAGATTCCGAGCCTATGGCTCGGCTCTGGAGGAGCATCTCGCACACACCGGCCGTAAACCCGAAGTTGCCGTCCATCTGCATGGGGGGATGGTTGGCCAGGAGGTTGGGCAGTAGGTTGTGTGCGAACAGGCCGCGGACCATGCGATAGGCATCCTCCGGGCGCCCCAGCCTGGCCCACAGCGCGCACCGCCACGGCCAGGTCCAGGACCTGCGGCTGTCCCCGGCCTCGCCGCGAGCAGCGAGCGAGACCGCGGCCGCCTTGGCCAGGTCGGGCGTGTGCGTGGTGCTGATCTGCCTGCCCGGGTACACGCCGAACAGGTGCGAGGTGTGCCTGTGCTGATCATTGGGGTCGTCCAGGTCCTCCATCCACTCCTGGAGCTGGCCCCATCGCCCGACCTTGGGGCCGACCAGCCTGCCCCTCAGGGCAGCCACCTTGTCCCGGTAGTCCCGGTCCGCCCCCAGGGCGTCTGCGGCCTCGATGAAGTTCGTGAACAGGTCCCACACGATCATCTGGTCATAGGTCACGCCGTCCACGTCTCGGGGGCCGTGCTCAGGGGACCAGCCGTTCGGGACCACGAGTCTGCCGTCAGGCAGGGCCTTCAGGTGGTCCTCCCAGAATTCGCAGATCTCCTTCATCACCGGATAGGCCACGGTCGCCAGATAGTCCCTGTCCTGGGTGAAGGCATAGTGTTCCCAGAGGTGCTGGCAGTACCAGGCGCTGCCTCCCATGTTCCAGACATAGCTCATGTTCCCAAAGGGATTGGACTCCGTGCGCACGGTCCAGCCCCGTGCGGACCTGCCGTCCGGCAGGGGGAACTGCGCGGCCGTGGCCTTCTGATAGGGGACTCTCAGGGCCCGGATCATCTCGAACAAGCGGAGGTGACACTCTCCCAGGTTGGCCGGCTCTGCGGGCCAGTAGTTCATCTGGATGTTGATGTTGGTGTGGTAGTCGCTGTTCCAGGGCGGGTTGTTCCGATCGTTCCACAGGCCCTGGAGGTTGGCGGGCAGGGTGTCCCGCGAGCAGGACATCAGGAGATACCTGCCGTACTGGAAGAGCAGGGCCTCCAGCCCCGGGTCCTTGCCCTCCTTGTTGTAGACCTCCAGGCGGTTGTCTGTGGCCAGGCCCCTGCGGGCCTCCGAGGTCCGGCCCAGGTCCAACCGAACCCTTCCGAAGAGCGAGAGGTAATCCCGGATGTGCTCTTCGCGGAGTTGCCGGAAGGGCTTGGCTGAGGCTGCCTCCATCTGGGCGGTCAGCCTGGTGTGCGGGTGTTCACCCTGGAACTTGCCGTCGTAGTCCAGGATGTGGCTGGTGCCTGCGCCCAACAGGATCGTCAGGCTGTCGCAGCCCGAGAACGCGATCCTGCTGCCCTTGACGGCCAGCGATCCGCCCTCGTTCAGGACCCGGACCTGGCTCTCGTAGTCCATGGTCTTGACCGCGGGTCTGTTGGGGTCCTGCCGAGGCTGGGCAGCCCCGCCACCTCGCCCTGTGCGGGGCTGTGGGGTCATGGCCAGTGTCAAGGCACCTGAGCAGGTCATCCTGTTGCCCTCGGCCACGGTCCGGGCATTGTGCATGTCCGCCAGCTCCACCTCGCCGGTGTAGGAGCCCGGCCCGTCTGCGGTCAGGCGGACCACGATTACCTGTGCCGGATGGCTGGCCAGGACCTGACGGCGGTACGTAACCCCACCCCTGCGGTAGGTCACGCGGCCCTCGCCCAGGCTCAGATCCAACTCGCGGCAGTACTCCGTGGCCTGCGAGTCGTGCCCTGGCAGGGCGATATTCAGGTTGCCGAAGGCCTGGTACGCGCCCATCACATCCTCGTTGCCGGTCCACAGGCTGATCTCGTTGAACGCCACGCGGTCCAGTGCCAGGCCTCCGAAGAGCATGGCCCCCATGCGGCCGTTGCCTATGGGCAGGGCCTGCGTCTCCCAGTCTGCTGCGGGCCTGTCATAGCGGAGGACCAGGTCCAGGTC